>JAHKLH010000008.1 GCA_029856635.1 Candidatus Njordarchaeota archaeon | reverse complement strand
GCGGGGGTTCCCGAGCCTGGTTAAAGGGGCTGGACACTTTATATGGGGCCAAATTCAAGATCCAGTGGCGTAGGCCTGCGCGGGTTCAAATCCCGCCCCCCGCACTAAACCTTTATTCAATAAATCGGAAAATCAAATAGTGTTAAAACTGTTTCCTTTTGAGTAGACAATTAGTAACGGGACGAATGAAAAATTTTTAGTCTAAAAAACATCGCTTGGCTTATGGAAAAACATAGCCACATGAAGGACATTTCGCTATATTTCCGATTTTCCTGCACTTAGAGCATCTCACAATTGTTGTTTTTTCGCAATTAGGACACAAAATTTTGGTTGCAGCATGATCGCGTGGATGAACAGGCTTGCCACATGCAGTGCAAATCAAAATTGCCTCCTTGTATCTCTCTTCAGATGTATTCATTTGTAATCACCATTCGCATCGACATGAGATTAAAAATAAGTAATACTTTTAATGTTTAACTGAAAATAACTTTTGATGAAAGATGATGAAAGAGACTATTGTGATTTTTACATGCAAACATGCTTGGAAACACTTACGAACAAATATCGTATTACCCTAAGAATAGTTTTATACGGCCCATCAGGCGCGGGAAAAACATCAATATTAAAATTAATTAAGACATTAAACTTGAAAGATGTACTGTCAACAGTGCCATCTGTTACAGTGGAAAAAGAAATTAAAAAATTACTGCTCATGAAACTAATTTTCTTTGCACTACCTGGACAAAAACGTTACTTATTTAATCGGGAAATGTTAGTGAAATATCTCTCAAATGCTGATGCTTTATTTTATGTCGTTGATTCTGCAAACCCAGCAAGTTTTAGATTCGCTAGAATAATGTTACATCATACATTGTCTATACTTGCTACGCTTGGAAAACAAATACCAATTTTTATACTGGCTAATAAGCAAGACCTCCCAAATGCTTTACCAATTGCAGTTATAAGAGATAGTATTTGGTCACCACTTATGAAGGAATTTCCGGATATTAAAGTATATTTCTTTGCCGTTTCAGTACTCAATCCAACTACAGTTGTGCGAGTAATCAATGAGTGCTTAAGATTGTATCTTCAATTAAATAGAGAAAATAACGTGTTCCCATTACGACTTCTTGAACTAACTAATGCTGAAAGTATCGTTATATTTGATCAGGACGGTTTTCCGATATTTTTCTCTGATTCTGAGAATGATGCTTATTCTACCATTGGTTTAGTGCTAGAGCTATTTAACTTAATCCAAAAGGAGATAAAGCAGAATATCGCAAATGGATTTGGTATTATCAGAGTTGGAAATTACACACTTGCATTTGTAAGAAGACAGATTGATAAGGATTACTCGGTGACAATAGCAATTAAGAATTTTCATGTAAGTGTTAACGAAATTTCATCGATTCTAACTGATTTGCTCCAGCAACCTAGCTGTACTTTGTGATAGAAATGGAAGTATATGTCGCATTAGCTTATTTTCATTTAATTGAGGGACCATTATTTGTAACATGCATTCCTCATAATGTTCTTGATGATACAAAGGAATTCTACATTGCTAACAAGGCATTAGCAAACAAGGGATTCTCACTTTTTGAGGAAGAAAACATTACTGTGATTTCTTATGGATTTAACGTATACGATCAACAACTTAACTCATATCATCAGTTCAGTTTGGTAGTACTACTAATAAACTGTGAAAATTCACTTGATAGAATCTTAAGTGAACTAAAAAGCGACATGAAAAAGTTATGCAAGGCGCTTGTAAAGCCTATTCTTGAACAAAATCTGATTGAAATAAATACAAAACTAAGTGAATTTCACAGGAATTTATTAAAGATATTACAAAGAGTAAAAGGAGAAAAGCAAGATACTCCCGAATACGAAAGCATTCTTGCAATTTATGATACAAAAATAAAATTCCTCATAGTTCTTGGTGATGCTGATAATTTTGAGAAGATGTTATTAAGTAATGATTTGTATGTGATTACATCAAGAAATCGCAGGTTCTTTGTTTTTGCGAGTAATAAAAAATTACAAAATTTCACGAATCTTCTCGAATGCCTAAACGAAATTGAGAAATTGGGTTTATTTCCTATTAGGAGACTAATAGTTAGTGAAAAATATGTTAGAAATAAAACTAATAAAAACACATTTCCAGAGAGAGACAAAATTGCGAATAAAACCAGGCATGCGAGCATTGGGCATTGCAGAATGTTTCTTAAAAAACAGAAAAAGAAGCTTATTAGTCGGTACAATAATGCGTGCTGATTTCCAAATAGATGGTTTCGGATTTGCCTTTTGCACCGTAGGAGGATTAGATGCAACGGATGCAGTAATATCACTCATAAAACAGGTAAATCGTCCAGATATCAACATCATACTCCTAAGTGGCACAGTTATAGCTCTTTTTAACATTATTGACTTAAATAAAGTTTACTTGACAATTAAAAAACCATTAATAGCTATTTCATACGAGCCAAGTGAAGGAATAGATAAGTATCTTCTTCAAATGCCAGATGGACAAAAGAGAATAGAAATTCTACGAAAAAATGGTCCTCGAGTAAAGGTAATTCTCAAAAATGGGCTTGATGTTTACATAAGACCTATAGGTGTTGATATATCAACTTCAATCAATGTTTTGAACCACTTCATAATAAGTGGACGCTACCCTGAGCCAATTAGAGTAGCAAAACTCCTAGCACGCTCGTTATACTACTTTCTTCTAAACTCCAATTTAATATAAGATAAATAGCGTCTAAGGATGTCTCTAAATCTTGTAACTAATTTGTGTGCCAAGAGCATTAAGAAAGGCTCACGCCCTTTTTCCCACTCTAACTTTAAAACAAAATCAAGTGCATCTTGTAAAGTTATACCAAATCCAGGTGATACGTAGATTCTCTTTCCAGATTTTTCAATACAGAATCCCATGATTTTTCCATCAAGATATACCGGATATACGTTTTTATCTCCAGCTTTAATACGATTAGCAGATATTTTACCAGCAAGAATCCTTTTTGCTATACCAATGCTAGGAATCCTTGTTAGGACGCCTATATGACAAGCAATTCCCATACGGCGAGGATGTAACACCCCATGTCCATCAATTAACAGGAGATCTGGTTTTACTCTTAGATTCTCTAATGCTAAAAGGATTCCAGGAACCTCACGAAAAGCCAAATACGTCGGTATGTATGGGAAATTTATAAGAATTGAACTAAACACCAAATCAACTATCTTCCTTCTAAGAAGATCGTATACTACTACTGCTGCTAATGCTAAATCAAAGTTATTCCTTAATTGAATATATGAAAGATCTGTCGCAGCTGCATATCTAGTGTTTTTTGAGTTAAATTGCTCAAATGTGATTTGCGAATGTAATGTATTTTGAATGCGTTGTAATGATTTCAGAACTTGATAATATTGATTATCACTAAGTTTGAATAATACACGATCAAAATTGATGATTCTTGTTCCCTCAACTTTTATTCCCTCCTGTCTAAGACGATTTATTTTTTGTGTTACTCCTAACGAATATCCTCCAATACTTCCATCGCTCATTACCACTTTAAAGCATGGAATTTCATCTGGTTTTTCATTCCTTGCAAGCACCGTCGCAACAGCGCGTGCTGCAATCTTATCTCCAAGCAGTTTAGCAATTTCTTTGTAAGTAGTAACCATTCCTCGAGGAATTTTCTTCAAAGTTTCATAAATAATCCCTGGGATATCTGGGATCTCAAAAATTATTCCGAGACGACTAAAATAATATTGGAAAAACATGTGGATCATCATGAATGATACACATCATAAAGAGAATAAAGTGAAAATTTATTTTGTTTTAGTTCGACCAAAATTTGCTGAGAATATAGGATTTGTTGCAAGGGTAATTAAAAACTTTGGTTTCAATGACTTAATTCTTATTGCTCCTCGATGTGATATTTCATGCGCATATAAAACAGCAGTTCACGCGAAGGACGTTATTAAAAACGCTCATGTGTATAGTAACCTAACAGAATTTCTTGAATCAGAAAACATAAATTATATTATTGGAACCACAGCGATAATAACATTAAGAAGTGTAAAAAATCCTAAACGGTGTGCAATTACATCCGATATGCTAAGAAATTATGCGCTTCCCTCTGGAAAAATTGCTGTTTTGTTTGGTTCAGAGGATTATGGATTATCCACTGATGAATTAAGCTTATGTGATTTAACTGTTACTATTCCCACGTCAAAGGAGTACCCTGTGATGAATATTTCACATGCAGTCGCAATCATCGCATACGAATTGGCTTTAAATTTAAAAACATACCGCCAATTGCCATATAGACCCGCAAGTCTAAAAGAAAAAATGATTTTAGTAGAGATTGCAGGAAAACTTGTAAGAGAAGCATACCGATTGTCTCGATTACCCAATGGCAAAATACAAATTCTCGAAGAAATATTTAAGCATGTTCTCTTGCGAGCTTTTATATCAGGAAGAGAGTGTCATTCTCTTATTGGATTATTCAAGCGGATTCATGAGATTATTAGAAAGAACCAAGGGGATTAGAAATGAAAATACTTGAAATGGATGAAGAAAAGAAACGATGGATTACAATACGAATAGATAACGTCGATGATCTTTATACACTTTATAACTTCATTCGCCCTGGCGATATTGTAACTAAAAAAACAAGAAGAAAAGTCCAAACAGAAAGTTATACACAGAGAAAACCAATGATTCTCTCAATTGTTGTAGAACGCGTGTCATTTGCAGAATTCGAAGAGGAATTGAGAATATCTGGACGAATCATAGAAGGCCCTGAGCAATATATACAACTCGGAGCTCATCACACTTTTCGTGTTAAAATAGGGTCTATACTCACAATTACTCGAGAAGAAGGCTTTACCGATGAGGATCTCGAAATTCTTGAAGAAGCTGAGAAATTATCTGCAATACCCCCGATAATTTTATGTGCGATAGAAGATGGAGAGGCCACTGTTGGATTACTTACCTCGAGGGGACTTAGGATCGTTGGCACAGTCACGAGGAACATCAATGTTAAGGGTATAAGTCGTGATAAAAAAGCATTGTTAGGTTTGTTCTTTGCTGATGTGTATAAATTAATTGAAAAATTAAAACAAGAATATAACACTAATTTTCTCATTGTAGCAGGACCTGGATTCACCAAAGATGATTTCATTGCATTCATAAGAGAGCGTGATAAGGATTTTCGAATATACAGTGACAGTGTCACTAGTGGAACCGTATCCGGACTACATGAAATATTACGAAGAAGATTACCAGAGAGAATTCTTCAAGACCAAAGAATATCCCTTGAAACCGCAAAAGTTGATGAAATTTTAGCACATATTGGCAAAAATGACGGCCTTGCAGTCTTAGGAATTGATAATGTTAAAAGGGCAGTAGAGTTAGGAATCGTGCAAGAATTATTAGTATCTATGGGTTTAATAAACACGACCGATAAAAAACTTCGAGACACCATAATCGATTTAATAAGGAAAACAAAACAATTTGGCGGGAAAGTTATGTTTATTAGTGATGCACATCCCGCTGGGGAACAATTCAAAGATGCGCTTGGAGGTATTGCAGCAATTCTTAGATTTCGTCTCGATTATGTATTTGAGGCTGAGAAGGAATAGATACCATAGGTACAATTGAATCGGCTATTTTAAACTCAATATATCTACCTAACCTTCGTGATAATAGAAAACCTTCCTCTTCCATTCTCCGCAAGTACGTCGTCACTGTAGAATGCCGAATAGGTTCCTTGAAAATACTTTCATACAAATCCTTTATATCAGTGCTAGTGAACCATGTTTCAGGAAAATAGGATATAATTAACTGTTTAATACGCTGATACTTTGGCATGATCCCTCTTAATTGTGCATTCCTATCATTATCTAGCTTGCTTGTGGATTTTTTGTTGATATCACTAGATTTATTGACTAATTTCTGCAAAATGAGCGATACCATAGTGTTGACAGAGTCTGGATCCGCATTAGAGTCAATCTCAAGTTCAACTTTTATCTGACCTTTCTGTAGTCTTATACGAATAGACACTTATATCCCCTAGTTCTTGAATTTTTTCACTTGTGTGAAAAATAAATATCACAGAATGTTTACAAGACATTCACATATTATTCACGCATTTTCTCAGATTTCTCAACCATGTGTTCAGATCTAGACCCCTCTTTTTCCAATGGAGAAATAGATGATGAAAGATTCATTGTCATTAATGTGATAATTGTGAATAGGAGTTTTCTTCCAGTGGAAATAAACGGGTCCTAGTTTTTTCACAAAGTAAAATAAGACATAATATCGAGAATTGACCCCTTTTCTTCCACTGGAGAATCACTTATTTTGCGTATATAAACCATTGTCTCCAATAATCTTTAATGTCGTGCAGTTCCTCATGTGAAAATTTGTGAAAACTAGGTAAAAATAATCAATATTTCATGAATTTAATTTCTAAAGAGGCCAATTTTCACGAGCTTATATTCTTTTCACAAATTCATAATTTTGTGCAAAGATTTGTCATCTTGTTAATTATTATTGAAACGTATTTTCATTGAAAAACAATGAATGTGAAAATACGAGAAAAATCTCGAAGGTTATATGTCTCTCCAAAAAATAGGAATGAATCAAAATTAAATGCAAAGCCTTTTTAGAATTCATCTCGACGCTTTTCGAGTCGGCGAGTGTTCCAAACTTCTGAACGCAAGAAGTCTCGAATTGCTACGCGAATAATTTCGGATCGATTAGGGTAGCGGCCTTCGGCCACTAGTCTATCCAATTCCTCGACCCATTTAGCTGGTAAATGAACCGTAACTAGGCGCATTTTTCCAGTTCCGCTGCTTGACATTTTTTTCACCGAGAATATCGTGATACTTTCTCAGTATTTTATCTAATTGATTGCGTCTGATATCTTCTGGTATTACAGTGCTAATATGGGGGAGACATTATGAGGCTAGTGCATTTATCTACATTCTGTGTTCAAGTCAATGATGTTGACAGCTTATTTGATATTGTTGAATTCTTTGAAAAAAAGAACGTATGGATTGCGATTCTTCCTGTGGATCTTGTGCTGGATTATGAAATTCTAGAAAATTGGATTAGAATGAATCTACTTGACTTTGAAAATAATGAAAATCGTGCAAAGAAACCAAATATGAATTTCCTTTTACGTGTAACAGGAAAGACGCAGATAAGGGAAGCTCTAAAACTTGTGTCTTTCGAAAAGGGTGATAGGGTATTTCTTGTCGTATTCGCTGAGATATTTGATAAGGAGAAATATAATGCTATATATGAAAAATTGCGTGATCAAGGGATTCAGATATTTGATATTAAATTTTCCCCCAATTTAGAACGAATTCTGAGAACATTTAACATCCCAGAATCTCTAATAGATAATTTCGCTTTTCTTTATGAAAACAGAAATGAGGCAATAAAGAGGTTCATTATTGAAAATTCTGCGTTAACTTTCCTCGAGTAACCAATGTATGATGGAATTCGTTGATAATGCTTTTATAGTTTTCCAACTGTGTCTTACGAATTCAGGATGCTTTTTAATCAATTCTTTTAATATGGCTCGTGTTCTGGGATCACTAGGATATCCGCTTCCTACATCAATCCCAGTCGTCATTATAATTTTTTGTATTTCCTCATCACGAATAACTTTTGCAATGATCGAGGCCGCTGCGGTAATTACGTATTTTTTATCTGCTTTGCTCTCAATTAAGAGTTTATTCGTGGGCACGCGCTGTAACCATTTTTCAATGTATCTTTGATAACTAGTAGGTGTTGACGGCGCATCTATTATTGCGATTTTAAACGGGTATAATGATTCAAGGATTTTAGAGACTGCTAGTGCTTCTAATTCATTTAATTTGTGCATTGAGGTCCATCGATCGATTACAGCGGGAGATAATTTGACGATGTAGATTACATTAGATATGTTTTTGATCATTTTAAATAGTTCTTTTCGTCTCTGTTTAGTAAGCATTTTTGAGTCTTTAACACCAATTCTATTCAAGTAATCCAGTTTTTTCTCATCTATGCATATTCCAGAAATGATAAGAGGTCCAACAACAGCACCCCTGCCTGCTTCGTCTACTCCGACTGCGAATGAATCGGATTTCCTTTTTTCCTGTTTGAGTGCAATTATCGTAATATCGTAACTGCACGTCTTTTTCTTATGTTCCAAAGCATCAATCCGCCTAGTTTGTCTTTCATTTCTTTTAACCATTCTTTAGCAACCTTATGTAAAATAAGATCAATTCTTTTATCGTCAATATCATTAGTCACGTATCTCAGTAAGAAGTGGAACAATATACTGTTGGGATCCAATGGTGCAAGAGGTACTACATGAATTTTATCCTTTAATCTCAAAGAGAGATTGTACAGGTCAGATGGATTAATGTAATTGCTTAATTTTAATTCCCCTTGTTCTGTCTTGAGTCGTCCAGCCTTTAAGAATACATCAAGTGGGATTTCCTTGAGTGGAAGTACACCAAAATTAATCAGATTCCTAAGAATTCTATCGGCAATATCACTCTCTGTGATCAATGTATTTGGAGGCAATATTGTCGAATATCTTTCAAGAAATGAATTTAATTGCTTCTCTAATTCTTGATTTTTTTCATCTTTATTGATTACAAATAGTACGCCAATGATTTTATGATTTCCATGAAAGTATTCTATGTTACCGCTGGCTCGTAGTGTGCTCATAGAGGAAATGCTCATAGTTCTTTCATGGTTCATCAAAATTAACACCTTTCTTCATCAAGTTTCTGTCAAAGACAAAAGGACATTAAAAAATTAAAAGTTTTTAACGAAGGATTATTTCAAGTTCTTTGGAATGACGGGGCTTCTTATTTAGTCATAATTTCGCATAAATTTTGGTTTTATGGTGCCTTATTGATTTGATAAGGAGTGCTAAAGTGAAGTATTAATTTACCTTAATCTGGGCTGAGAGAAGAAAGTCTGATTTATGTATATCTGTTCTAATCTAAGTTATATACTGTCATTTTTTTATTACGAACTTTTTTGGTATTAATATAGTGTGTGAAGAAGGTAAATAAGCATGCTCCTTGAACCACATCTAGTATTTTCAACGATTGTGGGAATAGTGGGACTAATAGTTGTATTTTTCCTCCGAAGCTGGGTTAAGAAACAACCAGTGGTATGTGAAAAAGCAAAAGAAGTTTCAAGTTGGATCAAATCAGGTGCCAGGGCATTCCTTAGACGTGAATTCATGACAATAATGTACTTTATCATTGCGATAGCAATAGTACTCGGTGCACTAGCATTTCTTCATATACTCGAGATTCACATCCTTATTGGTTTTATTCTAGGCTCAATATTATCACTTTTGATGGCGTATATTGGAATGGAAACGGCAACAGATGCTAATGTGAGAACTACGGAGGCTGCAAGAAAGGACCCATTAAAGGCCTTTATGATTGCATATAGAGGTGGTGCCGTAACTGGTCTTTCCCTTGTTTCTCTTGCAGTATTAGGTTTATCTGTTTTGTACATTTTCTTTGAAAGCCCATCATTAATTGTGGGATTTGGTTTCGGAGCATCTCTTTCTGCTTTATTCGCACAGTTAGGTGGAGGAATCTTTACAAAAGCCGCGGACATTGGTGCTGATCTAGTGGGAAAAGTAGAAAAAAAACTAGAAGAAGATGATCCACGAAACGCGGCAGTAATTGCAGACCTAGTTGGTGATAACGTAGGTGATTGTGCAGGACGTGCTAGTGACTTGTTTGAGAGTTTCAGTGATAACTTAATAGCAATAATGATTTTAGGATTTTTCATAGCTGTATACGTCTACGGAATTTCTGTTGAGGTTGCGTTACCGTTTATTATTTTACCGTTAGTTTTGGCATCTATGGGAATCATTGCTAGTATAGTTGGCGTGTTTGTAGCAAAAGCGAAAAATCCAACAAAAGCAGTGACAGTTTCATATCTGGTTTCTGGAATTATCGTTGTAGTAAGCTTCTATGTAGCAATAGAACTTATGTTAACTCCAATAGAGCCGCTATTTAATGATCCCTTATTTTCAGAAAGAATCTTCCTGGCAGCAATCTTTGGGCTTGTTGGAAGCCTATTAACGGTATTCTTAGTTCTCTACTATACGGGTTATGAAAATAAACCAGTACAAGATATCGCAGATGCTGCAAAAGGCGGTGCAGCATTAGATATCTTATCTGGAGTATCCCTAGGAATGGAGAGTGCATTTCCCGAGGCAGTAATAATTGGATTAGTCATGATAGCATCATTCTTTATTGGTGCTGGTACTTTCTCGCTTGAGGGCCTTGATCCAATAAAGGGACTTTACGGGGCAGCAATGGGGCTTCTCGGTTTATTGTCAATGACTGGAATTATTCAAACAAGTGATACATTTGGCCCCATCGTAGACAACGCCGATGGAATAGCGACAATGTCAGGACTTGGTGATAAAGTTGGTAAATCTCTTGAGACACTAGATGCAGTAGGTAATACTACAAAAGCTCTTACAAAGGCGTATGGTATGGCTGCAGCACTATTAACTGGAATTGCTGTATTGTTTGCATACATTGCAGAAGTAATTAGAGAAAAAGGACTATTAGAGGCGGGCAATATAACCTTTGAGAAAATCTTGGAAGTAATGGCTGTTAATATCGTAAATCCGTTAATTTTATTCGGACTTGTAATCGGAGCAGCAGTACCATTCCTATTCTCAGCGTGGGCTATAAAGGGTGCCACTAGAGGTGCATTTCACGTTGTTGAAGAGGTTAGAGCACAATTTAGAGAGAATCCAGCAATTCTAGAAGGTAAAGCATTGCCGGATTATGCACGATCGGTAGATATTGCAACGAAAGTCGCTTTGGTTGATATGATTATGCCTACGTTAATTGGTGTATTCATGCCAATAATAATGGGTGTAACGTTTGGGGTTTTCATTCTTGCAGCATATCTTGTTGCTCTTAAAATAGTCTCAGCGCTTCTGGCAATATTTCAATTTAATGCTGGAGGTGCTCTTGATAATGCAAAGAAACTAATTGAAATCAAAGGGCTAAAAGGAACAGATATTCATGCAGCCACAGTGATTGGAGATACATTTGGAGATCCACTAAAGGACACCGCGGGTCCATCTCTTCATATACTTATCAAGTTATCAAATATTTTAAGTATAACTCTAATACCCTTATTCATAGCAGTTGAAAATTATCCACTTCATATGAAACTAATCGTGGTTATTACAATAATAGTTACATGGATTATAATTGCAATTTTCACACGATACTTGAGAAGAAAAATGTAGTTTCCTTTTAGTTAATTTCCCTATAATTTGAAATATGGTTTGAGAATACTTTTGGAAAATTTTTATTCTAATAATATTTTTTGTTTCAACCTTTGGTATTTTTCTTAATTCATTGGTCAATAATTTTCTTAAGAGAATTTGGTTATTGTTATAAAGGCTGAAAGAAATGACGAAGCTGAATTTTCTTGAATTACATGAAATTGGTAGAGTTCCTGTAAATAGATTGCCAGTTGAGGTGGTTGAACGTAAAGGACTAGGTCATCCAGATTCTGTGTGTGATGGAATCGTAGAACGATTCGGATTTTATCTTTTAAAATATTACTACGAGCATTTTGGTTTTCCTCTCCACTATAATGTAGATAAATGTGTATTGGTCGGTGGTCAATCAAGACCAAAATTTGGTGGAGGTGAAATTTTGACTCCTATTTTTGTTCATATTGTTGGACGTGCAACAAATGAAGTTAAAACGGAGGAAGGCGTAGAGTGGATTCCCGTCGAAATTTTAGCAAAAAAAGCAATGGCTGATTTCATTAAGGAGAACTTTAGATTTCTTGACCCGTATGAACATATGCGTCTTGAAACATCAGTTAGACCTGGAAGTGTTGATTTAGTTCATCTGTTTAAAAAACAAAGATCATCACCATTGGCAAATGATACATCAATTGGAGTTGGATTTTATCCCTTTTCTCCAACAGAAGAGATCTGCTTAAAGGTTGAGAAATTCCTTAACTCTAAGGTACTTAAGAAAAAATTACCTGCAGTTGGTGAGGATATTAAGGTAATGTGCGTTAGACGTAATCGTAAGTTAAGAATAACCATTGCTGTAGCAATAGTTTCGAAATTCGTGAGAGACATTGATGAATATGTTTCTATTAAGGAAGAAATTAAGGAGGAAGTAGAAAAGAACGTGCTTGATAAACATAGAAATGAATTCGACGAGATCAGCGTTTACGTGAATACTGCTGATGATATTGAACGTGGTATTGTTTACATAACCGTCACGGGAACCAGTGCTGAGGCAGGGGACGATGGACAAGCGGGTAGGGGAAACAGAGCAAATGGATTAATTACTCCGTATCGTTGGATGTCAATTGAGGCAGCAGCTGGAAAAAATGCATATAACCATGTAGGCAAAATTTACCAGATTTTTGCACAGCAATTAGCTCAAAAGATTGTAGAGGAGGTTACTGGGGTTATGGAAGCAAGTGTTATTCTCGTATCAACAATAGGTAAACCGATAGATCAACCTCAATTACTTGATGTTGGAATAATACCTGAGGAACGTATCAGTATTAGATCCATTAGAGCAGATGTAGAAGGTGTCATTGAGAGTGAACTTGAGAGACTTCCGAAATTCTGGAAAGAATACCTTGAAAAAGGAGGATTTCCCGTTTTTTAAATATAAAAAAATAGTGTGCGTGACTTGAGGGTTCTAGAAGAATTTATAAATGCAATAAAGCCAGCAAGCAAGTGTCCACATAAGCAAATTATTCGTAAAACTTCGCGTTTTAAAGTGGCTATTGTTGGAGGCACATTTGATTTGTTCCATATTGCACATGCAGCGTTATTAACTACTGCTTTCGAATCATCAGAGAAGACATATATCTGCATAATGAGTGATGAGGGTGTAAGAACTCTTCATGAAAAGAAACATGAAGTAGAGCAATTCGCTACTAGAAAAGAGAAAGTTCATCGTTTTATTCAGCATATACAAAGATTCGATAAAATCGTCACAGAGATATATAAAATTGACGATCCTTTTTCCTTTGCAATTACTGGTGAAAAAGCCAAGGAAATCACAGCACTTATAGTTGGAAATGAGAAAAAACCATTAGAGAGATCAAGAAGACTTAATGAGTTGAGAGCTCAGCATGGGCTGAATGAATTAAAGATACTTCGATTACCATTAATAATTGATGAAAAAGGCGAGATCATTTCAACGACAAGAATAAGATCACAATGTAAACTTACATATATGACTGCACCTGAATTGAAAATAACAAATGCACTTAGAAATAAATTAAAAAAACCACAAGCCAATTTTGCGAAAAGTATTGAGGAATTGCCTGATGCAAAATATGTCGTAGCCATAGGTGATGTGATCACAAAATCGTTGATAGAGCACAATTATGGAATAAGCATAGGGGTTATTGACAGACGGGTTGGAAGAAAAAAAATTACAAATGATGTTTTCTTTCTCCAGAAGGAAAAAAATGAACTCATTATGGTTCCACACTTACCGCTTATTAACATACCAGGTACAATATCTGGAGTGTCTTGGTATATTTTTAAATTAGCTTTTTCACAGAACTTTCCAGTAATAATTCGAGTTTTTGGCGAGGAGGATTTACTAGGATTTCCAGCAGTTTTATTGGCGCCAAAGAATACACTAATTATATATGGTCAACCATTTGACTCCGGCATTGTGTATGCTTTTGCTGACGAGGTAAGGGAAAAGGTGGCTGAGCTTTTAATGGAAATGAATGTTCAAAATATAGTAGAGGTAACCTACACGAGATTTATGTGAGTTTCTAGGGAGAAAAATGAGTTTCAAAGAGTTTCTAAAAAAATATTGGATAATCTTAGCAATAGCAATAATTTTAGTCCTCTACTATATCGCACTTCCATCAATCCTTTCTACATCCGTTCCCATAGGATATGTAGCAAGCGGTAGCATGGAACCCACATACAAAGTTGGCGATCTTATCATAATTAAGGGAGCTAAACCAAAAGATATTAAAATTGGCGACGTCATAGTATTCAAGTATAACGAAAAACTAATCATGCACAGAGTTATTTCGAAAAAATATGATGGAGAATTCTATTGGTTCCTAACGAGGGGGGATAATCTCTTTAACGTTCCAGTGGATCCATGGCTGTGGATTCGAGAAGACAAAATAATTGGAGTAGTTATTGCAAGAATTCCTTATTTGGGATATTTATTTATGATATTATCTGAACCATTAATTCGTTTGTTGCTTTTCTTAGTTCTCATCAATGTCATCATGCTTAACATATTTTACACACGAACAAGGGGTGCTCCAAAAAGGGAAAAAGAAAGGCTCAGATATAATTTTAAGAGAATGGGAAGAAAAGTAATTAAAGTGTTTTTCATAATTATGTGCTTCGTGATTTTTTGTGTTATTATATTTCGTGTTTATTTCACATATTATGCAAGCATGTCTATAAACATTTCCCCAGCGGGTAATGTATTACATATACGCGGTGTTGGATATATATATCCTCTCAAAATTGAAATCAAAAGTCCCGCATGGCCAGGTAAATACATATATGAAGTAATAGTCAAATTTCTTCATGTCAATAGTTCCCAGTATATATGGAGATCCGTATTTCCCCATGGAGGGTGTTATGAAATTGGAGCAACAATCATTTCAACAGAATTTAGAAAGAATGTTACATGTATAGTAAACGCAATTGTTATTGATCCCATTACCAATGAATGTAAAACCATGGAGTTAGAAGAAAACATTACTTTTCTATTATTTCCTATCGGTTAAAATCTAAGTATGTTTCGGGGTGAAAAGGGTAATAGCTTTACTCCCCACAAAAAAGGACCTATTCTTTTAATTATTTCTGTCGCTAGAATTTTCTTTTTGCATACTATTGCATGTTCAAGAAAACCAAGTCTTTCAACGGTTATGATGTATCCAGTGCATTTCGATTTTCTTAGGGCTCTTTCAACTTGTGATCGTGTTGCACCATATACAATTATTCGCTCAAGTTTTTGTTCACGCCATTTGTTGAATAGTCGCGCTGTGCGTTCTCCAATATCACCATTGATTCTTCCTAAGTTGTTCTCTTTGATATCTTGCTTAATTTTTACAGTAAATGGAAAATATCTTGTGATACCTAGATACTTCATTAGAAGCTTAGAATTTTCAGTATCTATTTTCTTGACTTTTCCAAGAATTCTCGATAAGAAGGTTTCTAATTGAATGCTTATCAAAACATCCTTATCGGATATCCCAATATCAACAAGTATTTCATTATCATCTATTGAAACCACGCGACCGCTATATTCCTCCTCTTTTTTAAGTGATGTTAATAAACGTTGTGTTCCAAATAACTTTGTAAGAAAAGTTTGAGCGATTTGTGCATCTTTTCCTCTTAGTCGTATTTTAGTAAAGCGTTTACCAAATTCGATGATATATATATCATCAATCTGCAGATTCCCCAATAATGAACGAAGATATCTACGTAAACTCCAATAAAGATCGGGTACTATGTCTACGTAAATAGGTATGAGAAGATCCATGATTACTTCCCCCATACTTAAATCCCCATAGGGCTCCGAAAGTAGACGGAAAGCAAATTGATTTAAATCTGTTTTTTTGTTTTTGAAAAATATATTTGTTAATCTTTGGTCGGCCATTTAGGGTGTAGTTTAAAATGATACTAGCAATTTTGTATGGGTTATTGTTCATTCTTGTGACATATCAATTAATTAAGGTTAAGCAAAACGAATATACAAAAGTGCTTGCAAATTTCATGATTATATTAATAGCTGTGTACACACTGTGTTTGATTAATGCGTGGATAGAACAAGCGACTCTACTTGCATTGGGCGTACTCAGCGTGATAATATTGCTTATCGTTTATTTTCTATCAATTTCAACAATGAAAGCATCAAATGTGATAAAAGCTGACCTGGATATCAAAAGAAAATTTGCTCATATGATCGTATTATTAGTTTTTGTAAAGCCGCTTATTGAGTATATAAATAATCTTGTTTGTCCCGGACTTGTTTCATTATTAGGTGAACCACCTTCTGGACTTCAGATCGAAGCATCATATCCAGCTTATCTTCTCGAAATGTTCTTTTTATCACTTCCTTTAATCGTTGGATTAGTGGAGTTTCTTAGGATAAAACTTGGTTTTATTCGTCTTCCTGGTTTAAGGAGAAGAGAAATTAACGATCTTGCTACATATTTTTATACATGTCTCTCAGCAACATTCGTTTTTCTCTTATTTAAACTGGAAATAGCATTAGCAGCAATTGCAGCATCAATAATAGGAGATAGCATGGGGTGTATTGTGGGTAAAACCATTGGTAAGACTAAAATAAAGGATAAGACGCTTGAGGGAACTATAGCAGAATTTGTAACTGCTAGTTTAGTAGCTTATCCTTTTATTGGGTTTTTTGGTTTAATTGGTGCAGCACTTATAGCAACTTTTGATGTAGTATCTCCTCCCCTTGATGATAATCTGTACTTTCCTCCTCTATTTGCAATAAGTGTGATGTGGTTCTTTTAGGTGTAACATTTTTGCTGTACTCTCATTGGCGTATGGATGAGAAGTCTATATCAAAAAGGCTTCTTCAAGTAATTTTTTAAGTTCGGTTCCCACGGTTTTTTCGACAGATTCTGGGAATGTAACGGGTGTTGAACCAACATCATCATCAGTTCCACGTATTAGCTCTCCTTTTTCGTCTTTTAGAAAAACACCCTCGGAGTATATTCCATCAATGTTTTTGGGAGGCATATGAGCAAACAATACCACATCACCAACATTTAGTTCATCATCAGAAATTACTTCATATTCCACTTCCCAGTCAGTAACGTGATAAATTTTGTACTTAGGATTTTTTGGATGAGGTTCTTTCTTGATTATCTTCACAAAGCGAATTTTAGTTGCACTTGCAAAAAATCCATCTGGTGCCTTCTTAAGGCGGGTTCCTAGAGTTCTTATATTAAAGATAACGAATCTCAGGAGCTTGGCAGTGTACTCGTCCTTACGCTTAGCAACTCTGTACCAATTGACACCCAATCGAGATATTAAATTAGAAAGCATCTGAGTGTAGGATTTGAATAATTGACTTGATAATAATGCTTTTTTCGAATATCCACTTTCTCGCATTTTAAGAAGAACGCTTGAAAGTCTCTCTAACAATTTTATTGTATCTTTCTTTTTAACTCCAGGTATTTTACCCGTGCGTGCAAGTTCTTCTAACTTTCCTAAACAATAAACAGCCATTGCAATTCTTGGATCGGTTTTTGTCGAAAAAATTCGACGGGACATACTAATTCACCCTCGAACTATGATGAAAAAATACTTGTGATTTCAAATAATATTTCTTGAAAGACATCAATGATGAATATTTGTTGAAAAAAATGTACGAATTATATTTATTTATAATTTTGCTGATACCTCCGTTGGTTCTTATATGTTCTCTAATAGTTAAAAATCTTGCATTTAAGCATATTAATCATTTTACCATAAAAGAAATTGGTTCTATACCCTGTATTTTTCTTTTTTCGCCTTTTCAAAAAATGGCTTTAATCTCCCTAGAATTTCAGAGTTTTAACTGGAAAGACCGCAAATATTTAAGTGCAATTTCCAAGTTTCTAATGAAAATTTGTAAGAATTCAGCCTGGTGTATCTTTTGGTTTAGAAAAACGTCTTCCTCCATCAAATCATACATGATAATATTTCTAAGAAGCCTCCTTAAAGCGAAACTTATTAAACTTACTATTAACCTTATTTCTGAAATCATTTCAGAAACTGCAAAAGAGGGCATTATTGTAAACTTTAGTGATAAAAACGTCCTTCGCAAGCTTCTTGAAGAATTATACTTTCCGCATCATATAATTTCTGTTAACATGAATAAGATACGAAGGAACAAGTCTGGGGAAATTAAAGAAGCCTTGTTGGAAATACCAGAGAAGATATTTTATGAATTTCCGTGTGATTATTCGTTGTATATCGGTTTCAAATATGATGGAGAGACTATCTCAATTTCTAACATGCTTTTCCTAATAAAGTCTATCAAGAGCATCAACTTAGTTAAATTAAAAATCGATTTATCAGCAATAGCAAAGACAATACTTTCAGTAATTATTCCAAGTGAATTCGTATATTCTCTTAGATTCTCAATTAGTTTTGATAAATTACTTAAGTTAATTTTGCGTGCTAGAAGAATTATTGTGATAAATTCAGCGAGGTTAGAGGATTACTTTAGTAAATTAGGAAGAGTATTACTC
>JAHKLH010000079.1 GCA_029856635.1 Candidatus Njordarchaeota archaeon | reverse complement strand
ACCAGCAGCAATTAATGCTGTTATTATTGCATAAATCACTAAACCTAGTCCATCTGTGTAGAAGTATTCGTAAGTGATTCCATAATCACCAACTCCTGCAATATCGGCGATAAGTGCTATTATTGGAATAAGTAATGGGCCAAGTAATCCAGCGATAAATCCACTACTGGTGCTTCTGGTTATAGCTCCAGAAACTGCCGCTATAAAGAGTATCAATGCGAATATGAAAAACCACGTAAAGAGATCCGTAGATATATTTCCACCTACTAGCTCATTGAATGGTTGAAACATTCTATTAATTTCTGATAAAATTTCACTCAGAGTATACAAGAAGTCTCCATTTAAAAGATAATAGAAAAATTCGATAATTGCAGCAAATATAATACAAGTTGCGAAGATCGCTAAAACAGCTCGTCCTGCTTTACCCAATTTTTCGCACCTTTCAAAAAATAAATTTTAAAAATTTTTATAAGCTAAAGTAAAAAATCTAGAAGATTAAAAGCTTCCAAAGGTTATCTGAAGTAATATGCTATGATACTCATAATGAATATTTTGAAATTAGGGTTTCATACATGGTCTACGATGTTATTAGTATTCTCGATTTTTCACGCAATGAAATCATGCAATTATTTGATTTAACTGATAAAATTCGGCAAATTCTTCCTAAGAGGAGAAAAATACCTATTCTATCTGGATACACTGCTGCCTTAGCCTTTTTTGAACCATCAACTAGAACAAGGCTTTCCTTTGAATTAGCTTGTAAAAAACTTGGAATGGATACATTAACGATTATTGGAGAATCAGCGATAAGTTTAATGAAAGGAGAAAGATTTAGCGATACAATAAGAATGCTTGATTCATACTCTGATTTGATCTTAATAAGACATCCTGCAGACGGTGCGAGCCGTTTCGCAGCAGAAGTTGCTGAATCTCCAGTTATTAATTGTGGAGATGGCGCCCATGAACATCCTACTCAAGCACTAATCGATCTTTATACAATACATAAATTTAAGGGAAACATTAACAATTTAACCATAGGTATTCTTGGAGATGTACGATTTGCGCGGACTGTGGTTTCCCTTCTCAGAGGCTTAACTCTTTTCGATCCCAAAAAGGTATATATAATCTCACCTCCATTTTTGCATCTTAGAGATGTTTACAGAGACGAACTAAAGAAAAGAGGATTAAACTTCGAAGAAAAGGATTCCTTGCTAGATGTATTACCTGAATTGGATGTACTATACGTTGTTAGGATTCAGAAAGAACGCTTTCCTGATCCTTCAGATTATGAAAAAGTAAAGGGTTCGTATATGGTAACCCACAAAATAATAAAAGAGTACGCAAAAGACGACCTTATTATATTACATCCTTTGCCACGTGTTGAAGAACTAGCGCTTGACATTGATAATACTAAATATGCAAAGTACTTTGATCAAGCGAAGTTTGGAATTTATGTAAGAATTGCTTTGATTACTTTGATATTTGGTGTTCAAGATAAGATTTCATAGGTATAAAATTTCTGAAAAATCTGATTAGTTAATTAAAAATAACTAGTTAATATTTAATTAGTGTTGGGAATAAAGAAAAACAAGAGAGTAAAAAGAAAATTCATCAAATTTATAAATTATATATTTTATATACTGAAAAGGTGTTGGAAGAATGGTTACTACCCGAAGAAGAAAAGAAGTTTATATAAGAAAACTAATTCGCTTAGGTAAGGTCAGTAGTGCAGTAGTGCTTCCTAAGTCTTGGATTGAAACACAAAATTTAAGACCTGGCGATCAAGTATACATTCGTGAAAGAGAAGATGGTGTCCTAGAAATTTCCCCAGCAATCATGCCAATGGAAAACTTGAGACGCCAAGTCTTCATTATTTATGCTGATAAGGTGGCAGATTCAGAGTTACTAAAGAGGTTAATCATAGGAGCATATACTCAGGGACTAATAAATATAAGAGTCGCAAGATCTGATTTAGACTTCTTGCCAAACAATATTATTGAGTTAATTCACAAATTAACATCGAGATTTGATGAAGTTTATATAAAGCGAGAATTAAGAAACTTAGTAGACATTGAAGTAATCCACAGTGAGGCAGAAATAAATATTAATGAAAAAATAGCTGAAATGTTCATGCACCTTTACAGCGAAATTGAGCACCTTGCACGAGCATTAGAAACGAAAGAAAAAAAGCATCTTGAGGAAGTTCTAAAAATTGAGGAATTGATTGATAGATATTACTATAAACTACTTCGTAGAATAATTCTGATTCAAAGAGGAAGACTTCCTGCTGAAAAGCATGGATTAGAAAGCATTCTGCATGTAATTGGAGACAGAAGAATTATTGGAATTATCGAGATGATAAGTGACTTAACGGCAGAAATAGCTAATGAACTTATGGAGGAATCAATAGAGATTTTCGACGAGAGAATCCTAAATGGTATAAAAGCTTTGTTAGATGCTATTAGAAAGACAATTCCAGACACTATTCGCGCCTTCTCACCACCAGATTTCATGTTAGCTCATAATGTACTTCAGAGATTAGGTAGATTGGAGATGGCTTTAAAGAACTTTAGAAAAAATATTAAAAAAATTGTAACTGATGTTAAGAAAGCAGGTTATCTTATATCAATCATCACCAAATTAGTTGATGCCACTAGATTATTCACAGGTATTTGTGAAGTTATCATCAACCGTGCCATTGAAAATCCAGAACAACTTGGAGCAAATGTATTTGAATTAATCTCCGCTCAAGAGGAATAGAATCTTTTTTTAACACTCAGTAATGCTCCTCCTTTTTTCTAATACTTATAGCTAAAATCTATATAATTAATCATAACAAGAACAAAATAAATCGGAGGATTTGCATGAAATTCATTAGAAAAACTATTAAATTCCTTATAAAAAACAAAAAATACTACAAGAACGCGATAATTCCCCTTTTTATTTACACATTAGAAATTCTGACGGGAGGAATATCCGTTTTGATAATCTTTGCATCACGCAAATATATAGTTTCTTTTCTAATACTCCCACAACTAATCACAGTAGGAGGAGGTGTTACCGGAATCTATTCTGCTCATATATCAACCGGTTTGAATACTGGCGAAATAAAAATTAGTTTTAGAAATAATACAGAAGTATTTTACTCGCTAATTTTCAGCGCTCTTATCCTTGCCTTAATCTTTCGACTTATAATCGCCATTTTTTGGAGTATTATTTTCATGAAGATTAATGTTTTCTTTGTTTTATTATTCATCGTTCTTCTTTCATATGTTCTAAACATTTTCTTGTCGATACTTTTAATTTCTTGGATTTCCTTTGCAACAAAGAAAAGAAAATTAGATCCAGACCTCATCTTGTATCCACTATCTTCGGTAATGAATGATTTCATTGTTGCCATTAGTTTGTACTTCACAATCATACTCGTCGAGAGCAGTGATGTAGATATTCTCAAAATTGAAACAGTTTTCCTTGTCGTATTTCTCCTTACGATCTTATTCGAAATTTACAGAAGACTAAACATTAATTTGTCCCTTTCCTTAAAAGTTGCGGGGGAATCACTTGTAAGTATAACTGTTGGATTAATTTTCTCTACGATTAATAGTTCTATATTCTCCACTTCTATCAATAAATTAAAACAAGAACCCAGCATTCTCGCATTATGGCCTATTTTAACAACTGCCGTTGGTGGTCAGTCATCTGGAATCGCATGTTTTTGTACCACACGTTTGCACACTGGTTATATAAGAACTTCGAGGGAATTTTTTGAGAAGTTTGGACCAACATTGCTTTTTAGCTATTTTCTATCGTTGATTTCAGCAGGAATACTCTATGCTATAACAGCAAGTATTGTATCGTATAGCTCTGAAAAAATAACATCAATACTGGAATTAACTTTGCTTACTCTTTTAACTTCCTTTACTGTTATGCTAATACTTGCAGTATGTGTATCATCTATTACTTTCTCCTTTGGTATTGACCCAGATAGTTTTGCTATACCCCTAGTTACATCTTTTTCTGACTTTTTGGTCACATTCACTTTAATTAATTACGCTACACTTCTTTTGGGGTAAATGGAGAGATTAATGAATGAAGAATTAAAGAAAAGGAAAAATGAAATTCGAAAAATGATTTGGAAAGAAATGTGGCGCAAAGGAATTTCACGCTTTCCTCCCCCATTTGGTCGCATTCCAAATTTCGTAGGAGCGGAAGATGCGGCAAATCTCCTGCGTACTCTTCCAGAATGGAAAAAAGCAGAAACAATATTTTGTAATCCAGACTCGCCTCAACATCCCGTCAGAGCATATGCATTAATCGATGGAAAAACCTTAATCATGGCTACTCCTAGACTTAAGAAGGGATTCTTATTACTTGATTCTGAAAAACTTCAACATATAAATCCTTGGAAAGCAACAACAATTCGTGGGGCATTTCAATATGGAAGAATTTTAGACTTGTTAGAGATACCAGAAATAGATTTAAAAGTTTGCGGCAGTGTCGCAGTTGATCTTGAGGGAAGACGCATCGGCAAAGGACATGGTTATAGTGAAATTGAATGGGGTATCTTAAGAGAATTAAAGCGAGTATCTGAAACTACTCCAGTTGTTACTACAGTTCATGATATCCAAGTATTAAACGAAGTTCCTTCGGAACCTCATGATGTCCCAGTCGACATTATTGTAACTTGCACGCGAGTTATTCGTGTTGAGAGAAAAATAGAAAAGCCAAAGGGGATTTTCTGGGAGCTTGTGAATGAAAAAATGCTTGAGGAAATACCTATTTTGAGAGTTTTAAAGAAAATGAAACAAGGCTTATAGTTTTTCTAAGAAACTGATAAGAGCTCTTCTAATTATTTCCTCATTAAATGAAAAAATTCGCTCATCTTTGATTATGTCATATTCTCTTGCGACTCTCTGCTTAACTTCGAGTGGCAGGGAAATATAAAGTTGTCTAAGAATTCATGAGATTTCTAATAGTAATGTGATGTTTGATTTAGATATGATTCTTTTGAATATCTCTCTTTCCTTGTATGCTATTCTAAGAAGATCCGTAATTTTTGATTTAATCATTATTTCTTTAAAAGCCAAACTAATCATTCTTTCATCTGTGCAAAATTCTACAAGCCTTAAGAAAAACTTAATTAATGTCTCATCAATTATTGGTAAATCCTTAAGAAAAGCAAGCAATCTGTTCAAAAATTCATTGGGATACTATTTAGCGATAGCAAACAATTCGATTAATGATTGTTCCGCTTCATAGCGAGTTACTTTTTCTAGCCTTTTGCTATTAATCTAAATAATTTTGGAGCAATAAATTCCATTACTTTTGACATGTCTTTATTTGATAATATAGAGATCATCTCTACCAATTCGTGACTTCTGAGATTAAACATAATTGACAAATTTGAAATAAAGAAAGAGAAGGAAGAAAAATTATTCATCTCCAAAAACTACATGTTACAATTGCATTATGCAATATGTGTAAATACTCGCGTTTCTTAATTGCTTCCATTACTATTTCTTCAAGAAGCATTCTAATATCCAGCAAATATAACGTCACTGTCGTTAATATTAAAAAACTTTTGGCGATGCTTGTCCCATAATGTTTGAAACAAAACTATACTATTCTCTTTTGAACATTTCGTCCCAAATCCTTTGGGGATAAAATCCAAATTAGAATTAATGATGCTAAAATCGATATCTTGTCCTCATTAATTACTTTCATGACTTTCTCGGATACATTTTCTAAATTTGAAATCATTTGGAGTTATCCCTTTAGAGAGCACATCAATGTTAATTTTACTATCTGCTAGGTTGTATAAAAACATGGAAACCCTCGATCCAACACGTTCCCAGAGCTCATAAGATACATATGATTTTCTCTTAGATACTAAGTTAAACCTAAGAGCATTAACTATTCGTTCAAGATAACCTTCACATGCACCTCGAGCTACTTGAATAATTCGCAATGCATTGTCAGAAAACATATCAATAAGTAATGAGAGACGTAACAATACATAACAAAATACATCATTATTGATTTCATTTCTGTATTTTAATAATTCTGTTAATAATTCCTTAGGAAAAGTTTTCGTAATGTTCTCGTCTATAAAAGCTAATGCTAGTTCCTTGTCTTCTTTTTGATATTGAAAATCAATTTTTTATAAATTCACTCATTTCATCCCGTTATTGCACTCAAAAAGATTATAAAGTATATTTGTGTACCTCAAACAAACTGTGTTGTTGCAAAAACATTAACTATCACCAGAAGAGTCGAGATTTTCCTTATTTTCTGACCTACATTGCATATTTGAATCGTATCAGGCCGAATAAATAGGAATACTCCCGGATATCGTGAATCTCCAAATGCACCAAACCATGGATACATCCCAAAAATCTGATAACCAAAATTCACAAAATTAAAAAGCAATTCTTGTAATTCTTTATCCTCAACATCAAGGTCTCCTAGACTCTGTATTTGACAACTCGCAGTTAATATTGGGGAGTACTCTGCTTGAACATTTGGTAATCTGTACTCTGCAATTAATGTAATTTTTGCGGAATCTAAGAACCTTGAAAAGACTCCATATCCTCTCCCGTATGCATCAAAAATCAAGACAAAGTGATTTCCAACAAGTTTACTAGTCATAATATCACTATATGCTAGCACTTGTAAAAATGAGAAAGTTAATTTTGGAATTGCCACAAATGCTCCTACTTCATTATTTTTCGGATTCGCGCCCTCGCTAATAAAACCAGCTATCTTTACTATGTTTCCTTTTTTCATTTCATCTATTAGCTCTTGTAATTCGTTTAGGCCCAATGAATTTAATGTATCTCTGACAATCATGTGTATTAATCTCACATTCTTATCATTTAGTTTTACTCCTTTCATTTTTATTTTTGAGATTATTGCCGTTGAAAGTAATCTACCAAAATGTTCAGTGAAAATGTTAGGGTAATTCACCACTATGAAAAACTCATCATTAATTTGTTGAAAATAGTACGATTGCTCTTTCAATTTTATGAAATTCAAATTACTTTTTACCTCATGTTTGCAAAAGTTTTGTAATGCTTCAAAGAAGCTTGCCTTAAGAAGCAACAGTTCTTCATCAATTTGCGATGTGGAAAATATTGTTAATGGGATTCCACCTGCACCAACAATCGCTACTTTAATTGTCATTCTTACCCCCTCATTGTTTTGTCTAAAGATATTCTAAAGATATTTATGAATATTTTTTATCATAGTGATAAGCAAAATTAAACCCTTAATTAAGAAAATTTTTTAATAGTTTACTTACAAGAAGATATTTCCGTTATCTATATTATAGAACCCTTCATTTCGAATTGCTT
>JAHKLH010000078.1 GCA_029856635.1 Candidatus Njordarchaeota archaeon | reverse complement strand
TTGAGCATATTTTAAGAGTTTCTGAAATTGTGCACGGTGGTTTGCATTAGTTTTCAACCAAATTAATGATCAAAGAAAGCGAGAAAATTCGCAACAAAATGTGCAAAAGAGTCGTCTTGAGCGTTCTCAAATCTATAAGTATTGTTTTAATAAATAAAAAGGCAAGTAAAAATGCTCATGTAGTAGTATAAGAATACTAAACTAAAAAGTTATAGTTTTGAGATTGAAATTATTAAGTGAATTACTAAAAAGTCATGTGCATTGAAAGTAATCACTTGCTTTTTTTTAGGAATTTCCTACAAAGCTTCGAGTAATTCTAAAAATTTCCTATACACTTTTATATCTATTCTGAAGTTCTTATCAATTAAATCATTTACTTTCTTAATTGCTTCTTTCTTAGATAGAAAACCATTCTTAACTGCCACAAATATTAAGTAGAGAGTTCCTCGAGGCGTAAGTCCAAATAATTTAGCTACTTTTCGCGCTCTTTTTTCATCAATTAGCACTTCATTTTCTCCTTTATTAATTGCGAGACTTATTACTTCAGATTCGCCAACTTCTAAATCAAACATTCTAGATATTAATTCAGCTCTTTTCTTTGTTTCTTTGTCTAGATTATGTACTCTTATAACTCCATCATCAATATACTTCTTTATTATTGCAGCATCAATATATCCCTTACGAAGCCCTTCATCAACGCATTCTATTTTTACACTCATTGGAATTTGTATTTCATCGTATATATGAAGCAGAATAGAAAGAAGAGACGCCTTAGCTAAATAGATTAACGGAGAAGCATTACTCACGATTTTTCTCATTTAGCACAGCCTTGAAATCTTCCATTAATTCATCAACAGTGTAATTTAAATTGATTCCCTCGGATGCCAACAACTCCATGAATTCCCACAGAGATAATCCAGCAATTTTAGCTGCTTTCCACAATGTAATTTTTCCATCTTTGTATAATTTAAGAGCATACTTTTTCTTCCATTCATTAATAGCCTCAATGAGTAGTTTTCTAATAACTGATGATTTATCTAATTTCTCAACTTTTGCAATGAATTCTATATCTTCTACAATATTACTTGGTACGCGCGTTGATATCACTTGCGACATATTTATTCCCTTTTTTATTTAGTTTACAAATTAATAAAATGTTTACAACAGATATATAACATACTTACATCTAGGGTAATCCTATTAACGTTTTGATTATTGTTTTAAGATTTATGATAATATGCAAATAAGCACAAAGATAAGAACAATGTTGAGTTTTCTGTCAAATAATAATATTTGGTCATGAATACTTCCATAGACTATTTGATCTTCATATATCTGTGACAAACTCATTTGAAGAAAAACACCATTAAAACTTATGTTAATGTTTTCCGTTGGATGAATAATATCAGTAGTATTATTGTATAAAACAGAAGACCAGTCTATAACTGGAATTTCTATAGCTTGAGATTTCTCATCGTTTATGGGATTAATAGTGATCAAAACTTTGCTATTATTAACATCAATTATTAGGTTTATATATCCCTCAATTGATTCTGCTGTGTAGTTAATTTTAATTCTAGTAAAACGTTTTCTGGGAATGTTCCTTAAAACTCGTAGATAAATATCGGAGTAAATATTTTCTAAAGTAGTGTTATCAAAAATATCATCCTTGAGATCTTTTGGTAATCTTTTCGTTAGATTTCCAGATTCAACAAATATTAGGGCTTCTTTAGCTAATGCAGAGTTCCATCTTCGTTTAATTATGATGTTTATCATCGGATGCATTGAGAATAATATTGCAAAAGTGATGCAGATGAATATGATTATGATAAAAGAAGTAATGAAATATTTCAACTGACTCATGTTAGCATCCTTAGTTAGAAGTTAGAAAATTTATAGTTACTGCGTTACAGGATCTTGTAAAAAACCACGACATCTGATAAGAAGTATTAATAGTGAATAAGTGATTTTGAACTCTTAAAAAATAGGATTAATTATCATTATAATATAACTATTCTAGCATTGATTATTTCTTGAGTTTCTTGAGAAATTCTCTCATGAAAGCGGGAAGATCGGGCCAAGCTCTAGATGTTATTAAGTTTCCATCAACAACTACTTCTGCATCAATGTATTTCGCTCCTGCTTTTTCAACATCTGGTTTTACTGCAATATACGCGGTCATTTTTCTGCCTTTAACGTATTCTGGGTGAGTACCTAAAATTACAAGGGGACCATGACAAATAGCGGCAATAGGTTTATTCTTCTCAAAGAAATGCTTTATAATCTCTGCACATTTGGGATGTAATCGGATCCATTCAGGAGCCCTTCCTCCTGGTATAATTAATCCATCGTATTCTTCTGGATTAACTTCATCAAAGCTTTTTGTTACCCACGGAAAACGATATCCTGGTTTCTCAGTATATGTCTCACAGGGTGGTTCAAAATCATGAACTACAGTGAAAATAAAATCTTTCTTTTTCTCTGGAACTGCAACATCTACTTCTATTCCTTCCTCCTTACATCTGTAATATGGATAAAAGATCTCTTGTGCTTCTACTGCATCGCCAGCTAATATAAGGACTTTAGGCATAACATCACCTAATACAATTATATTATTTTATAATAATGCTTACTATATTTTTTAACGCTAGTTTAAAAATATTTCAGTACCCAGAGTACATTGTTAATCGTTTATGTCTGAAAAAATTCATTTTAATCATGTTCTATTATGAACAATGAAATGGAAAATATTATGATGTAGCTATTTTAAGCTCTTTGTTTTTGAATTTTACGCACAAAAACAAAATTTTATTTTAATACTTTAGTTTAGTATAAGGGCGTTAAAATTGTCCAGTGCAGAAAAAATAAGTGGACTAATCTTTGTTGGTGTTATGTTTTTGACGGCTGGAATACTTTATCTTTTGGGCTACCAGGATTGGCCTATATGGGTAGTTGGCGTTGGTGTTGGATTCATTGCTATGTCAATTGCGAGATTATATGAGGGTAAGAAAGGAAGTGGTATTATTTTTGCTGGATTCTTACTAATGTTTGGTGGTCTTGGATATCTTTTTGGATTCGAGGATGCTGGGTGGTTCATTGGATTAGGAATTGGATTCATTGCAATGGCAGCGTTTCGTATATATGAGAAACATATGTTAGAGAAAAAGAAGCATCTAGAATTTTAGCATCATTTGATGAAGATTTTTCCTGGATTTAATATGTTTTTTGGATCGAATAATTTCTTCAATTGCTGAAGAACTTCATACAGTTCGCCAACTTCTTTCTTGAAAAGCCCTGCTTTCTCTATTCCTATTCCATGCTCTCCAGAAATTGTTCCACCCATTCTTATCGTTTCTATCATTATTTCATGAGCAGCTTTTTTCATTCTCTCAATCTCATCTTTATCTCTTGGATCATAGAGAAGATTCGGATGTACATTCCCATCTCCCATGTGGCCAAAGGTGCCACAAATTATTCCATATTTCTCGCATATTCTATTTATCATTTCTACCAAATCTGGCACCTTTGAAATTGGCACTGTAGGATCTAGAACTAAATACTTAGGCTTTAATGATGCAAGTGCTGGTGCTGCTCCCTTTCTTATTTTCCAAATTGCTAAATACTCTTCCTCATTTTTACTCTCCTTTATCTCAAGTGCTTTATGTTCTTTAAAGATTCTCTTTGCTCTCTCTAGTTCCCTCTTAAGGAAATCAGCATCATTTCCAGATATCTCAATTAAGACCATAGCATTACCAGTATATTTGAACCCCATGAACCCACCCAGAGCACGAAGAGTGACTCTATCTAGGAACTCAGCGGCAGTTAAATCTATCCCAGAAATTATCAAATCGTAAATTGTTTCTGCTGCTATTCTTTCGCTTTCAAAGAAACCATACATAGCAACTTTATACTTAGGAATTGGTGCTAATTTTATTAGAGCCTTTGTTATTAGTGCTAGAGTTCCTTCTGAGCCTATAATTAATTGTGTTAAATCATAACCTGCAACTCTCTTAAAGACACCCATTCCTGTTCTAATTACTTTCCCATTTGGAAGAACTAATTCTAATCCAAGAATCCAATTTCTTACTACTCCGTACTTTATGGCTCTAACACCACCAGAATTCATTGCTATGCATCCTCCTAATGTAGCCGCAGGTGAACTAGCGGGATCCGGTGGAAAGAATACACCATATTGTGAGAGGTGTAGGTTTAGTTCATCAATAGTTATACCTGCTTCTGCTAATGCTTGTAGATCTTTTAAATAAACGTTTAGAAGTCTATTCATCTTTGTAAAGCTTACAACGATTCCTTGAGAATCTAAAACCATTGATGCACCACTTAATGATGTGCCGCCGCCTCGAGGATATATGGGAATTTCATGTTCATAAGCGATTTTTATGAGCTTTGCGACTTCTTCTGTTGTTTTAGGAAATACTACTGCTGCGGGTAAGGTTCTAAATTCACACATAGCATCAGATGCATACACATACAAGGAACTTTTATCAATGATAAGCCTATCACCAAATGTGCGTTTTAATTCTAATAAAATATTCTTGTTTATCATCATTTTTCACCCAAAGCCTGAGGCAAAAGTTCAGAAAGATCCATAATTACAAGTTTATCAGAGATTTTCTTGAAGAAAACATAACATATCGGACATGCAGTTACTATTATATCTGCTCCACTCAACTTGAGAATATTCAGAGCTTCTTTTCCCGCAGGAATTGCCATCTTCGGATTTGTGAGTCCCAAAAGTGCTCCGCAACACACAGAAAGTACTCCATGATAACGAGATTTAATGAATTTCTCACATGTAATTTCCATAATTTCATTGAGTTCTGTAATCTTATCGGTCCATCTTGCATACCAGCAAGGTTCATGCAAAGTAATTTTCTTTGAAATTTTTGTAATATACCTCGTGCGTAATTTCTCAAGAATGACATCAACTACGGGAACCACTGTTATTTTGTATTTCTTAAGTATCTCTCTCTTCATCATAAGAAGTCCATATGTCATTGGATCTACTGAGATTAAAGTTTTTGAGGAAAAGTCCTTAAGTTCCTTTTCTATCTTCTTACTAATCTCAAATTCGTTTGGCTTTAGATAAAAATCTAGAAAACCTATCTCAATGATTTTCTTATCTGATATTGGAATACCAAGCAAATTTAATGCCTTTTCAAAGTTCGAGATATATTCCTCCGCAAACTTGAGTGAAAAGTTTTTCTTGGACTCATTAACTATATCCTGAAACTCTGGCTTGATATCACCAATCGTTAATTTAATAATAGGCATCGTATATTGAATTACACCACTGACTAGAATATTTTCATCCTTCATGAAGAACCTCTTCTTATCTAAAAATAGAATGTAGATAAATAATCTAGTGATATTCTTATGCTTGTTTCTTTGAACGATATTTTTGACCTAATTCAGCAATATATGCAAGCAAAGCAGTTAATTGAATGTAGTCCGTCGCACCTTGGGATATTCTGTAATCAATTTCACTTATAAGTTTGAGAAGAGCTATTCGATCCTCTGTGGATAATTCAATTACTTTCTTATTAATAGCACTTTCAAACTGTCTCAATAAGTCTATTCCAGAAACTCCTTCTTCAACAAGTGCTTTTGTAAGTTCTTTTCGCGCTTTTTCAATATCTCCAGCAAAGGCATCTTTTATCATCTGTGCAACTAATTCTGGATAAACGAGACCTGCCGTTCGATACACAACCTTTCTATCAACAGTTACTCCCAAATATGCAACGGATTGCAAGAGATTTATTGCTTTTCTGAGATCTCCTTCACAAATTTCAACTATAGCATCTAAACCTTCTTCAGTTATATTAACGTTTTCTTTCTCTGCAATATACTTTAATCTAGCTTTTATATCCTTGGGATCAAGTTGTTTAAACTTAAAAACAGCACATCTTGATTGAATGGGTTCAATTATTCTTGATACATAATTACAAATTAGAATGAATCTAGTGTTTGCCGAATACATTTCCATTATTCTTCTAAGGGCTTGCTGGGCATCCCTTGTCATGGCATCTGCTTCATCGAGAATCAGTAATTTGAATGGGAACCTACCTGCAACTTGCGTTCTTGCGAAATCCTTAAGTTTTGTTCTAACCATTTGAATTCCGCGTTCATCACTTGCATTCAACTCTAACGTGTATGTTCTCCAATTTTCTCCATATAATTCATACGCTAAGCACAAAGCTGCGGTTGTCTTCCCTGTTCCTGGAGGTCCTGCAAAAAGCATGTGCGGTATTGTTCCCTTTTTGACGAATTGTTTTAATGCTTGTACTACTTCTTCTTGATTTATGATTTCATCGAGTCTTTTTGGACGATATTTTTCCACCCATAGTTCTATTTCTCCAGCCATGAGAAACACCAATCATTTAGGCATTCTATATCTAAAATCATTAACTAAAAAATTATAAACAATTGTAAGATGATTTTGGACAGTTTAATTATAAAAAGCCTAATAAAAAAGAAAAGGAAATGATTGTCATATGTTGCTCAAACAAAATCATTTTTTCTTTGTTTTCTTTGATATGATGATCCATCCACCATCTTTCGTAACTATGAACTTTTTCTTGAGTGCCCATATGATGCTTGGAAGAATACGTGCATTACTGAATATTTTTCGTATTTCTCTTACTGAGATTACGGTATAATCCTTGTTTTTAAGCTCAGATTCCACTCTTTTAATAATCATTTGAATCATCTTTTCCTCGTTTTTGTTGCCCCCCATGAGCCACCACATGATTTTTTCAAATAATAACAATAAAAATAAAAGAAAAGCTATTATTAAAATCAGCTTGATATGTTTTCTTCTAAGTATTACATTTGAATTAAATAATGCCGAGATTTTACAATTCAAGCATAATTTTTGCAGGTTTTATATATTTTGTGATAATATTTTCAAATTTTTTTGTAGCTTTAATAATGAATCTCTTACCTAAGACCATGATTCCTATGCAAACACCAAGTACAAAGGTTAGTGATGGGCAATATCCAAGTAGTATTATGTATATGAACAATTCAAGGGAGAATAATGGATTTCCCGATATGTTTAATAATTCAAAGTACATTGGTGCCAAAGCGGTTATCGAACCAACTCCTATGAATAACAGAAAGAATGCATCAATGATTGTGCCTGGATAGCCTAGGCAGAAATTACCCTTAAGTCTTCTTATTTGACTTTTTTCTCTAATCCATGCAAGAGGAAGAACTATTGCAGCCATTAAAGGAATTATGTATGGTGCATAAATTATAACCGAAAACACTATTGTTACATACAATGTGACTACGTCTTTATTCGCTGGGAAAACAGAAAAAATTCTGATAAGCATTGGTATGAGTC
>JAHKLH010000077.1 GCA_029856635.1 Candidatus Njordarchaeota archaeon | reverse complement strand
TCCATAAATTGTTAGATGTGTAGAATCTTCCCAAGCAATGACCTTTATATGATCATAATCTTTTCGATTGCTTTGAATTGGAGTATCATTTACAGTATCTAAGATGATATATGTTCCATTTTGGGGCATAATAGGAATAATGGTTGGACTAGCTCCTAAGAATGACTCAGTGTTATCAAAAAATATTCTTACATCTCCTTGTTTCCTTATTTTCACTGAATATTTGCCTATGGAATTCGATACTATTAACTCGCTCTGGCTCGTAGAAAGTGATAATGATCCAGAAACCCTTGGTACACTTGGAATGTAATCATCACTCCAATATAGATGAAGAATCTTAAACCCGTTTGCTGAAATGTTAACAACAGTTGCAATTGTTGCTTTTGCAAGATACTTGGCTTCTTCATAAGTATAAACTGTTTTGCTAACTATGGCAAAAGGAATCGGATTACCGTTTTCATCAGTTAAAAGTATTGTATCATCTCTACACATTCCAGGAGGTCTAGTTGGGAATTCTACTTCAAATATGATTGGATAATTCTTTCTGGGAATACCCGATGGTTCTGTTATGTTTAAAATTATGCGATATCTAAATTGCCGTAGTATATCACTGCTTAACCAAGTGTCGTCTACATAATCGGAGTAGTACTTTATGTTAACATCTACAGGGATTAAAAAAGATGCTTGACGAAAACTTTCTCTAGAATGAAATATACTACTTTCATAAAATTTCGTTGAAGAAAGGTTCTGTTTCTCCTGCGTTACTATGTCAAATGGATTAAAAGATGAAGAAATAAATGAACACAACAAGATTGCTATGAAGAACACTACTATTGCACGCATTTGATCCCCAAGCGTCTGAAACATTTATTAAAGATTACAAAAGTTGCGAAATCCATTGGGATTCAAAAAAATATAATATAATTTTTTGGAGCAAACGATTTTTAGTACAAAGTATTGTTTTTTCAAAATTATTTTGGTAGTTGATAATGAACAAAGAAGATATGTTAAACAAAATTGCTGAAGAAATCCGTAACTGCACGAAATGCCACTTAGCAAAAACAAGAACTAATGCTGTACCTGGTGAAGGGAACCCAAATGCTAGGATTGTCTTCATAGGAGAAGCTCCTGGTCGAGAAGAAGATTTGCAAGGGCGACCATTTGTTGGAGCAGCTGGGAAGTTTCTAACGCAATTAATTGAAGGCATTCTTGGAATTCCACGATCTGAAGTATTTATTACCAACGTTGTTAAATGCAGACCCGTGCCAAATCCAAATGTTCCAGCCAGATTACAAAGGGGAAATAGAGAACCAACAGAGGAGGAAATAAGGATATGTTCTCCTTATTTGGATAGGCAACTTGAGATAATACAACCAGATATAATTGTATGTTTAGGTAGACACTCTGCTAAGTACATTCTTTCCAAGATCGGATTTCATTTTTCTTCATTATCAAAAATCAGAGGAAATGTTTTTGAAGGCGTAATTGGAAAAAAGAAAGTGAAAGTATTTGTGACATTTCATCCAGCAGCGGCGTTATATAAACCTCCTTGGCGCAAGATCATTGAGGATGATTTTCGTTATCTGAAAAGCTTGATGGAAGGAAAGAGAACCAAGATTACATTGGAAGATTTCTTTTAAGCATGATTAATGAATCAAAAGCTCGATTATTGTTATAACATATATTTTTATTTAGGTGCAGATAATGAGATATGTTATTGTTGTTCTTTTCAAATATAAAGAACTAACGGCGGAAGAGGAGAAAAAAGCGCGTGAGGAATGGGAGCGTTTAAAAAAGGAATTTCCAAAGGACGTTCGCTTAGTCTGCGTTGCTGATCATCTTTGGTACGGAATATAATGGTTTTCTTGTTTTGAAGCAGATTCCTTTGAAGCTTATGTTCGTTTTTGGAAGTGGTTTAAGGATAAAGTACGTTGGTATGTCGAGAAAACTCAAACCTTCATTGGTATTAAACGTGAGTAGGTTCTTCCTCAATTTTTCCTTTTATAACAAACCAAACGATGAGTAGAATTAATGCGATTACTAATGGTAGGTCAAGTTTTCTAAAAACTTCGAATACGATAAACCAATATTCACCTAAGATAACACCAAAATATGTTAAAGCAAAATTCCAGGGAATGGATCCAATGAACGTATAAATGATAAATTTCTTCAAATCCATTTTCCCAAGGCCTGCTGGTAAGGAAATAAATGTTCTTATGGCTGGTAGCATACGAGAGAAGAAGACAATTTTATTTCCATGTCTTAAAAAGAGTTTTTCTGCAATGTGTAGATGTCTTTTATCAACTAAAAAGTATTTTCCCCATTTTAAAATAGCTTTTCTGCCGCATCTTAAGCCAATGTAATATGCTATTAATGATCCAATGAGATTTCCAATACTACCGGCAAGAACAACGATCCAAAAGTCTAGTAATCCACAATAAGTAAGATAGCCTGCCAATGGCATTATAATTTCGCTTGGAATTGGAATACATGCACTCTCAAGCGTCATAAGGAATAAGACTCCCCAATAACTTGATTTCTCAAGTAGCGTTTCTACGAGATTAATCAAAGCAATTATTATCTTTGTTTCAGGTAGATGTATATTGAACAAATAAACGAGGATTATTCCGATGGTTAATGTTAATGTGATTAATATTGCAAATACATAGTCAATTTCGCACATTTTACGTTTCATACACTATCTCCCCTTGTATAAAAGTTGCAACAATGTTGTTTGATTCGCCCCTTAATACTATTGCTTTTATTATATTTTCGACATGAGTAACGTTAGGCTTTGACAAATCAAATAAGAAAAAGTCTGCATGAAAGCCAATATCAATGACGCCGCCGACCAAGTTTAATGTTTCAAAGCCTTTCCAGGTAGCAAGTGCTAGTAATTCCCTTGGATCAATTACAGTATTTTGAATTCTTGCTAATCTTACAATGAAATCAAATTCTTTAAATAGGGAAGGAGAATTAGCAAAAACATTATCAGTTCCAATTCCCCCGATTATGTTGTACTTCATCATTAATGAAATATTCGGGACACCAACACCGAAGTATGCATTTGCTCTAGGACATATGATTACTTTTATCCTTCTCTTTTTGAGTTCAATTATTTCGTTCTCACTAATATGCGTTGCATGGACAATGAATGAAACGTAAGGTAATTCTAAGGCGCGCATTATATCTGATTTTGAATAAAGATTAAAGCTTTTTTCTCTCTGACGTATTGTCTCTGATCCATGGAAAGCAAATATTTTCTTATTTTGCATACATATCTTGCTTATTTCAATTAGCTCTTCTGTTGAGTATTTATTCAAGGAACTAAGCCCGATACCATTTGCGTATTTCAATATTTTCTCAGGTGGATCGCTATTTGGTCTTCCTAATATCACTGCACGAATTTTTATATGTGCTAGTGCATCTTTAATAATCTTTATTCCCTCTAAGCCACCCTCTCTAAAATCACAGAAACAAACAATTCCGTTAGCGAGCATTTCCTTGCATGCACTTATCATTCCCGATATAATCTTATCGCGAGGTGTAGAACGAAGAAGTCTATGTTTTAATCCATTAGGAGGAACTACAGCTCTTTCTAATGACAAACCATACGCTTTTTCTTTAGCGAATGCATCACCAATATGAGTGTGGCAATTAACAAAACCGGGTACAAGAACACAATCTTGAAATGTAAGAATTTGCCCCGATTTAGGGGGTTCATCTGTTATTTTCTTTACTATTCCTTTCTCTACCACAATGTATGGCCGCCTAAGAATTCTGAAATTTTTTCCGATTAGTGCATAATCAGGATGAATTGCGATCATAATCCTCAATTATTGTTATTGATAGCAATATTTATCTTTTCTCGATTTTTTCTCGAATTTCCTTAAGATACCAATGTCCTTCTGCAACTATATCAAATGGATGAATTGATTCTTGACTCGTATGACGAACCTGAATTATTGCATCATCTGGTAAGGGTAACTTAGCAATTTCATATGCAACTTTTCGGATTATATCCTCAGAGAAAGCAGGGGATTCACATACTGCCTTAACCAATTTTTTCTCATGTGATATTTTCAAAAGAGGATGCGTGGGAAAAACAATACTAAGACATTTCTTAATGAGTTTTTCAAAGTTTATCGGTTGCTTAGTTTCAACAATAATGCTAGTTAATCCCCTTTGAGTATGTGTTAGTTTCCCATTAAGCGCAATCATATTTGGGCAAGCAGTCATGGTGGATAATGTAAACTCATAATGATATGTCTGAATATTTTCTTTTTTCTCCATTGAGAAAACGACATTAATTGGAAATTCCTCGATAGAATCTGTGATTGCTGAGTGATACGCAATAGTTGTTGTAAACTTTATTCTGACACGTATATAGTTTGATACAGGATGATTATTTTCCAAGTAACTGATAATTTTCTTTCCGATATTTTCTAAAGTATCCTCAGACGAAGCAGAACGAAGTGCTTCAACCAAACGAGAAATGTGTGCTCCTCGTATACCATTGATGCTAACAGTAATTGTTACATCCGCAGTTATTTGCTTTTTTTCTCCTGCAAAAAGTATTGAAAATGTTTTTTTAACATTTCTTATACTGACGTTTACAGGTAAGGACGGTTCAATGCGTTCTTCTTGTAATCCCATGATACTTCCCTAAATGATTAAGTAAATACAATACATTATTGTATATACTAAGTAGTCCATATTTTAATCTATTTTTCAGATAGGGCAAGGTTCATCATTATTCAGACCAGCTCCACGTCATCATTTTCAATTAGGAGTAATATGAATGTCTTTTAAAATTGTTTTAAGTGAGAAGTAGATGAAAGTTATTTTATTTTTTCTCAAAATTCTTTTTCTTGGATGATGAGCGGAGCTGGTTCTGTATGAATGATGATGCCCTCACAGTCTGAACTCCCAAACTACGACCTTTTTCAAATTTCCAAGCGTGGAATTGATTATTGTTTTTGTGGTCATTATATACCTAATGTATCATGGTACTTTTTCGAACCCTTTGAAACCATATTACTATTTTTATTAGAAGAAGACTAAATGGGAATTGCATTTTAGAATTGCTCGTAGTGACGTTTAGATATTTTAAGGTTTGAGAATTATAATCTTTTAGTGATGAACGACCCGTTTGCTGAAATAATGATGACTAGCCCATTAGCTGAAAAAATTCTTCATAATGTAGTTTTCTTATGATGAATGGGGCTGTTACTGACACATGATGAGCGAGTACCCGCTGATTATTTCTTAAGTTTCATGATTGTGGATACTATATCATCTATGCTTACCCCAATTATCTCGGCATTTTTCAACACCGACGAAACTGTTTTCCTTATGGATTCCTCTTCTAATTTGGTTCCAATAAGTGCATGTTCAAGCTGTGTTATGATTTCTGGCGGTATTGCGAAGAAGTCACCGCTGATGATTATGTCCGCAATTTTGTTTCCATGGATTTCAGCTATTACCTCAATTAGTTTCTCTGCTTTAGTTCTTGCCTCAGCAACATAAATTTCATGTGCAATTTTCACTCTTGTGCTAGTTAGCTTTTTGTATTTCTTACTTTTTCTGAAAATCCATTCTTTTGATTTATGGACTGGTAAAATTTCTTTCTCCCAAATTTTCATTTCCTCTTTTGATGGTGTATCATCTTCTAATTTTATGTTCAGCAATTTCTCATATCCCTCCTTTAATAAGGCTTTTATTTTATCGATATTTTCCTTGTATCCTAATTCATTCTTTATTGAGGACACATACGCTTTTAGTGTTTTAATCAGTTTATCTCTGAATTTTTCACTGGGAACTTTTAGAATTCTTGCCATCATTTCATGGTTAAAATCATTAATTATGTTTCCAACAAGAATCACTGCATTTCCAATACTGCCAGCGCCATTACCGCTAATTTTTCTCCCATCAACAACAACATCATTTATTGGCTTGTACTTTGCGGGAATTCCAAGGGAATTGTAAACGTACACAGTAACCTGCAAGAACTTTTTAAATAATTCGGGGACCGTTGCAGGGATTATTTTGCTCTGCTTGTCTGCAATAATTTGGTAAAAGATTTGATCGGAATCTAAGTATACTGCACCACCACCAACGAACATTCTTCGAATAATTGGTAAATTCATTTTTTTGCAAAAGTCTACATCAACACAAGCTTCGAGTATCTGATGATAACCAATACATACGTAAGGTTTATCTGGTATAGCGAAGATAATAGTATTTCGTGACAAACCACGTGAAATTGCTAATGCTATTGCTTCATAAAATGTTTGGGCCATATAAGAATCGCAGACGCCTAGATCTATGAACCGCCATCTTTCCATGTTCATCACCCAAACGCAGAAGATGTTTCTTAATAGCTAGCATGATGCTTGGAGAAATTCGATGGTTACTTAATAAAAATATTTTTCTTTTGATTTAGTCTCATACGATTATTTCTACGGTGATGTTTCATGTCGATCAAGGTAAATGAATATGAATTTCCAAAGGATTTGTATTATTCTGAAGATCATCTATGGGTAAGAGTTCTCCCAAATGGAATTGCTGTCATTGGTATTGACGACTTTGGTGCAAAGAAAGCAGGTGAAATAGAATTTGTTGAAGTATCATCAGAAGTAGGTTCACATGTAAAAAAAGGTGAATTACTCATTATTCTGGAAAGCGGAAAGTGGGTAGGTAGACTTAAATCACCAGTATCAGGCGAAATTATTGAAATTAATTCAAAAGTTATTGAAGAAGATCCAACATTAATCAATAAGGACCCCTATGGCGAGGGATGGTTAGTGAAAATCAAACTAGAGAATCCTGATGAAATTAAGAATCTTATTTATGGAGAAGATGCGATAAAACAATGGATTAAAAAAGAAATTGAGAAGTACGGCTAAAATTGCATTTTCAGTTTAACAATATTTAAATCAGACTGCTCCGCTGTCATCATTATGTCAGGGGCGGTGGATGTCATCACTAATATTAAAAGTATCGAAATTCTTTTATATTCTTCGTCTTCAAAGACATTAAGTAGAGTTTCATATTTTCTAAATTCTTTGCTTGTGAGTTATCAATAGTACTGGCATTTTTTGTAATTTATTTCGAGGGAGTCATTCTCTTTTTGGGAATACGTGGTGATGTTTTGGTTAAATTGATTCCAAATTATCCGCGTTTTGTAACCAAGGATTGGAAGCCATTTGATGCAGTGAAGCTTGCAAGATGGACTGAGAAAATTGTATTTAGAAAAGAAGACAATGCAAGAAAATATACTGCATTCTATGCAACGGGCGTATATGGTGGTATGGCAACGGGTTATGGCGTTGGGTGTTGTTTTAGATGTGTTTTTTGTTGGGTGGAACTTTCACGTGA
>JAHKLH010000076.1 GCA_029856635.1 Candidatus Njordarchaeota archaeon | reverse complement strand
TAAATCACGATTCCTGACGGAGATTGTGGTTTGTATAATGCTGAGAAAACAACGTTGGTGTCAATTAAACATGAAATCATAGAATATCCTCAAGACGCAATTTCTTCTCTTTTAATCTCTCTCTAAATAATTTGCTTGCCTCCATAAATCTAATCTTTTTATATTCTACAATCAATTTCTTTATTAATTCATTAAAACTACGAAAACCTTCCTCAATCTTAAGCTTATGCAACTCCCTTTTAACATCCTCAGAGACAGCAATAGTTGATAACATACTTTTTACCCCTTATCTAAAACATATAAACATACAAAATTATAAAAATATAAAATTATAAAGGAACTTAAGCGTATTCTAGTTAACACCTTATCATTTTTTACCTAGCCATTGCTATCATTTAATCGAAACTTATTTGAGATTACATAAAGCAAACATGATAGAGCTCCTCGTTTCTTGAACTCTGATGCGAACTGAGATAAAATTAAAATGAATTTCTTAAAAAGCTCCAGAAATTGATTTGAAAGTATAATCTCCATTTTGTTAAATATACAGAAGTTATTATCATAATCTTTTTAAAAGATAGGGAATTCAATGAAAGGTTTTCTAATTTTGCTTTTGCTTTGTACTACACTTCTCGCCCCAGTTACATCCACACAACATTTTAATAATCAGTTAACTAATGTAATGACTAAATCTGTTTTATCAATAAATGATGTTCCTGTGTTAGGACCCATTGATGTTATTCATGCTAACAAAAGCGTTATCGTTGTTGTACCGCTATGGCTAATATATGAATGTAGTAATATTCTTGCGGAATGGATTACATTAAATGCGTATCAGAATTGGAAATTCTTTATAATTATATCTGATTTCGCTAAAAGCGCGGAAGAACTAAGAAATATCCTAAGAGAATTGCACTACAGAGAAAATATTTCTGGTGTTATTTTAATTGGTAACACAAATCTCTATGAACAATCCGAAATTACATTTTCGTTTTTCTGGGAGACATATCCAATGGATTTATATTTAATGGATCTTGATGGCGAATATGTTGACTCTGATAATGATGACGCCATTGATAGATTTTACGATCCCGATGACGCAGGTCCAGCTGACATTTATCCAGAAATATTCATTGGGAGAATTCATCCATCAAATCGCGGCGATCTTAGTTTTATTGAGAATGTTTTATTGAAATCTATTAAAGTGATTGGTGGCGAAATACCTACTATGTTCAATGCATGTCTTTTCATAGATGATGACTGGATTGACTTTTATGATGAAATATCAAGTTGGTTTACTCCTATTTACAACGTAACTGTTATCTATAATACCTCTGATACCACTAGTTTTACATTCATAGATTTGATTCACAAAAAATGGGGTCTTTTTTATCAGGCAATTCACAGTAATGGAACACATCTTTTCATAATATGTGATGATACTTATTATATACTTTCTAATAACGATATCGTAAAATATGGCATTGGTGGTCAGATAGAAATTCTTTTTAGTTGTTCCGCCGCAGATTACACAATATCGAGATATTTAGCAGAAGCATATTTACGAGATAACATTACAGTTGCGGTAATCTCATCTACCAAGGCGGGAGGAATCTGGTATGCAGATTCCCTGATTTCTGAACTTAAAGAAGGTAAAACTTTAGGAGAAGCATTTATGTGCTGGTTTACTGACGTGATTCAATATTGGGAGTCTAATCCAGATTTTTGGTATAATCAAAGCTGGTGGGCTGGTATGACTATAATTGGCGATCCCTTATTCTCCCTATATCCTAAATTCATTTCTCTGAACGACAAAGATGATGATGGGCTCGTTGATGAAATTGAATTACTATTAGGAACAAATCCCTACAATGACGATACTGATCATGATGGAATGAATGATGCTATTGAAACGCTCTTTGGATTTAATCCATTAGATCGAGCAGATGCAAATGTAGATTTCGATAATGATAATTTAACTAATGTCGAAGAGATTCATCTTAAAATAAATCCTTATGATAATGATACAGATAATGATGGAATGCTTGATGGATGGGAAGTTAAGTATGAGCTAAACCCGAGAAGAAATGACTCGTGGAAGGATTTCGATGGTGATAATCTCACAAACCTGGAAGAATACCAACACAACACTAATCCAAGAAATAATGATACAGATAATGATGGAATGCCTGATGGATGGGAAGTTAAGTATGAGCTAAACCCGAGAAGAAATGATGCCAATGAGGATCCCGATGGAGATTGGCTCAAAAACATAGATGAATATCGTTACAACGCAAACCCACATAATGGAGATACTGATGGAGATGGTTTTAGTGATTTCATTGAGGTCTTATTTAATACAAATCCACGTGATAGGGAAGATACGCCGTTGTTGATAATTGTGCTTCTCATATTTGCACCAATTCTAATCATAATGATTATGATCATTAGAAAACATAAGAAACAAGCAAGAAAAAAGTAGTTATAATTAAAAGTTTTACATTACAATAATAAACTTGTTTTTAGATTATATAATTCTATTAAAACTGAATTTTAATTAGTTTCAATATTTTTTCTCTTCTCTCTTGTAAAATATTTTTTATTCTCCGAATATCTTGGCTAATATATTGAGCTACATAGATCCAGTAATATCCAGATAAAAACCAAAACAACATAAATGCAATTAGAGGATATTTGATACTACCTGTTATATAGATAATTGTTCCAATAACAGCGCTTGAAATTGATTTCATAAATAATTCAATAATATCGGTTCCAGATATAACAGTAGCTCTGTGTTCTGGTAAGTTAACATCAGAAAGAACACTATCCCTTATCGAGCCAACAGAACTGTTAAATAACATTGCAATTGAAAAAGATATTGCTGATAAAATTAGTATTGGCGAGGATGACATTAACGAAAGTAGATCCATTGCGGCTTCTATAAAATCAAATGTAGTTATTTCCGCCTTGATTGGAAGAATAAAGAAGATTATGAAGAATACTCCCTCGAGGAAAGAGCAAATAGCGGCAATGATTGGTCTTGCTTTTGGAGAACGTTTATAGAGAATATCTGCTAATTTAGCTATTAGAATTCCACCTATTGCTGCAACACTACTTAAACCAAGAAATATCGATGCTGCTGTTTCACTCATGCCAACTTCTATTACTAAGTACTGCAAAAGCCAAACTTGCAGAGCACCATTAGCTAATGTTCCAAAAATACCTTGTAAAACCACATACTTATTTGTTGTATTCCCAATAATTAATTGCAAGTCTTCTCTTCTAAGCGCAAATGGATAACTCTTAACCCGAATAAGAACATCATGAAGCTCCTCTTCTGATAACCCCTTTGGTGGCTCTAGAAGCGAAATTGCTAGAGGAACTCCAAATAACAGATTAATCAATGAAGTTATTAATAATGATAATCTCCAACTCTCATAATAAGCCATTGTTATTAGACTTATTGCAAAGCCAAGACCTAGACCTATTCCACCAAGTACGCTAAGCAACATAAGTTTTTCGGTGCGCTCATGGCTCTTGAATGTATCAACAATAATTGTGATTGAGAAAGGATTAACTACAGCAATGAACATTCCAGCAATAATATAAAATAGAGCAAACAGATACATGTTTTCAATAATAGATGCAAAAAGCGTGAAAATTCCACATGCAAAGATACCTAGTGTAATCAAGGCTTTTCTTTTTGCTCCTTTAATATCTGAATATAGTGCCCATAAAAGTGATGCAAATCCACTTAGAAAGATGTATGCGCCTAACAAGGTGCCGGCATATACATAAGTGGTTTCGAAATACTCTACAATGAGTCGAAGATTGGGCACGAGGATATAACAATGTAAGTTGTAGAGAATCATAAGCATAACTAATTGAATGAAAATTAGTTTAGGCCGATAGTATTCACTCACGGAAATCACAGTAGTGATATCTAAAAGAATAATTATCTGTATGTAAATGATAATAATATTCCTAATAAAGTTGAAAAAATAAGGAAAAAATAAGTCTACCAAATATTGCTATTTAACCCATTTGAGAGGTTTCCCGCAGTGAATACATTTTTCGCCTATTGGTGTTATTCTGCGACAGTTAAGACATACTGTCAAGATTTGTTTATTACAATGCTCGCAATAGCCACTATAAACATAAGTTTCTTTTCCACAGAATGGACATATTATTTTATCTGTTCCAACTAGTTTTGCAATGAATGGATGGTAAATAACTCTAAACGGAGAAACCTCAATCTTTAGGTGATCTTTAGAAATCTTAGCAGAAATCCTTATCTTCTGTTCTCTTAATAGACGATATTTGCTTCCATCGCTGAACTTGATTTCTCCAGTCTTATCAAGCACATTAGCTATATGGTTCAAGAGCTTCTTCACATAGCTTCCTTTCTTGATCCCATAAAAAGGCTTAAACATCTCTTCCATGTAGTATCCTCTTACTTGCCATGTAACTGCAGATATTACTGCTTCTGGCGCCTTCCACCTCAAAAATGCCTTAATTCCGGATTTTATAGCTCGCTTTTCAAGAGTTTCTCTTTTTTTAACCTCGATTGCTAACTTAAATAACCAATTTCCTTCATAAATCATTCCTTGCATTAAATAGTAATCCTCATCATCCTTAATCTTCTCAGTAAATTTTCGCAATTTCTCTGTTAACTCTTCTAGTTTCATTTCGCTAACCACCAGTTGTAAAAACTTCCCCTTCTTCTTTCTTCTCTTCCTCTTCCGCAACAATCTCTGGCGCTGCTGATGGCTGTACTGCGGATCCTGGAGCAACAAATCCTAGTTTACGAAGATACATAAATATTCCAGCAATAGCTACTAAGGCTCCGCCCAAACCACCAAGTCCATATACATAAGGAATACACTCTCCAAAGATTATAGCAATGATTCCAAGTATAATTAATTCAATCCAAGTGAATTTGCGAATTTTGATAATTGGGGATTTTATAAATCTCCATGCGGATGCAATAGCAAGACCTAAACCACATTGATAAAGACCACCAATAAGTAGTATTATGAGAGATGGAATGTACCACCAAAAAACAAATGCTAATATAATCGATATAAGTCCAAAGATAAGAAGCAAAATAGAGCCAAAGAATAAAATCTTATTAATTGTCTCCTCTGTAAACATCTCTGATGTAGTTGACGGCTCCGACGTGGATGTCTTCCTCCCAAGTCTCACTGCCATAGAAAAAACACCTCTCTCTTAAAACATTTGGAGATGTGCTTGGATCAGGATTTGATCCAAGCACATCTCCATGATATGTGGGGAGTTCTATATTCAATAATAGATATTTTAATGAGGATTAATACATTTAAGAAAATAACAGTAATAAATTAAAATTGCTAGATTAATATAATTTTGACACAAGCAAATTTTGATTGAATTAATTATCAAATAGGACAAAATATTAGGAATTATGTCTAGGTATAGAAGAATCAATAAGAGCCTTAGGTAATTGTTTGATAGCATTAAAGTTTCTTAAGAATTCTCTTGAGATAAAATTGGATTCCTCCGTTTGAATAAAAAAGCTTTGCAAAAAAACACTATAATTGAAAGTCTAATTAATGATGCTCATTTTTAAAGTACGATCAAGAATTGCATTTGTTCGTTTTAGTGTGCCTTTTTCTTTTGGAGTTGTAAACTTTTCTTGCAGATATCACAATTATTGTTAAGATACATATGATTGTTAGTAGACTTACCACCTGCAATAACATGTTTTTGAATATTAAATCAGTTTTAATTCGTATAAATGTCATTCCTAAGTCTGTAAAGAGTATAATGTAATCGTTAGAAATCATCATATCGAGTATACGGCAATTAAGTTGAAGTGTGGTGATGCTAGAGATGCTCTTTTCTATCCTAATAAAATGCAGTGCAATTGAAGTATTTGTCTTTTCTTCTACAATAACGGCCAAACATCCAGTTATCTCTCGAATCATTATAATTGGATTTTGAGTATTCATTATTTCTTTTGTATTGTCAGTATAAAGATCTTTAATTAATACTTCTCCAGTTTTATATCCTACTAGTAAATATGATCCTTCTATTGTATTCACAATGATTGCAGTGTTTATTTTACGGTTAAGAAGTATCGTTCTTAAATACCATTAAATAGCATTACTTGTCCTTTGTCAGTTACCATAAGCAATTTACTCTTTCTCATTGCTTAATAATTGTAAAATCGATTAAGTCTTTAATACCAAAAATCTTAGATATATTACCTTCACTAAAATCATATACTTTTATTGACCATATGTACTTTCTACTTGGATTAAATTTAATGTAGCCTAAGACAAGTTCTTGATTACAATTATAATCAATGTCAAGGCTTAGTACAACGTCTGGATATTCCAGAGGTAATGAGAAATTCTTCATACTGTATTCAAAATTATTACTAAAATCAATTACAAACATCTCTGAAGAATCCATTCCGCATATTAATAATTCTTGTGAGTAGTCACCGTCGATATCAGATATAATAGCAAAGTGCACTGCTGCGTCAAAATATGTAACATCATTGAGATGATAGATTTTTATGCGTTTCAAAATGTGTAAGCTTTTATCAATAATAAGAGAGTAAACTATGAATTCAGTATTATATTCAATTGGTTCTGTGTTTCCTTTGTAAATGTTGATAATCGCGAGGATTTCTTCACGGCATTGCCATTTACATCTCCAAATAAGATTTTGCTTGTGTGACTCCCATACTTTCATTAATGCTCATTAAGTGGAGTTTTTGTTTTTCTCCTGTAATCAAATTGTAACGAATTAGTGTAGCATTTTTTCATAATAATATAGGCATATTCACCATGAATTGATATGCCTTTGAGATTGAAATCCCCGAATATTCTTAGAGTTTCTATAATTCTTGAGTTTGTATTAGGATTCGTCCGTAAGAGAAGAGGATTGCCTGATTGCATATATAGTATTGAAATCACTATTAATCACTTTGACATTATCAGTCAAACTAGACATTTGCTTTTCAAGTAATATGAATTATAATTGTTAGATGAAATTTTTAATCCAGTAATTGGAACTTGAGAAAAGAGTACCATTAATAATACAAAAGATTTCAAAAAAATCTAATCTTAAAACCATAGAATTCTCCTAACTTAAAAACAAGCTTGATAAATAAATGCTTTTGCTTTCGCTTATGAGAGCTTTTTGGCATTTTAGAATCTGATAATTCTTCGTCTTATTTGATTATTAATTTGATGAATAACTAACATGGATTTTTGCATGCGGTTCTAGACATAAATAATGCTAAAATGACTATTTTAGCTTAGCTATTAATATGTTTCTTATCTCTTTTAATTCATGAAGTATTTCCTCTAAAATATGTTTTCTTCTTTTCTCGGTTAATATGCATATTTTTCTGAGAATTTCTTCTCGTATTTCATTTGCTACACGGGGAGATAGTCCATTAAAACTTACTTCTGGTTTCGCTAATCCCATCGCCGCGGAGTGAAAATGAATACTAGAAATTCCAAATG
>JAHKLH010000075.1 GCA_029856635.1 Candidatus Njordarchaeota archaeon | reverse complement strand
TTACATTTATGCTACGGCTTGTTCTTACTATGAGAAGGAGTACAGGGTGACAGAAAGAGAACCAGATGGCTTAATCATAAGCAAGGAGCCAACAGGAAGATACAGAGTAAGACAATACATAAAAGAAATACAAGTCTCAAGAAGAGACAACAAGACCATAATTGGTGGAAGAACAAACAATGGTGATGAGTTCAAAGAAATAATGAAATGGCTTTACAAAGGATCAAAAGAAGACAAATTAGAAATAGCATGGACATCACTAAGCGATGGAAAACTAGATGTTGGTGAGTACATAGATTTTGAAGACATATTTGATCACTACGATATTTACAATACTTACTGGAGCATAGGATTGCCAATTGGCGCGATCTTCGCTGGAATTGCTGTCGCATGTGGTGCACCACTAGAATTCGCAGAAGCACTAGCTAGATTCTATGTTTCATTCAGTTATAATGTATTAGCAGCCCACTATATTACTGGTGCTATAGAGAATCTTGGCAGTGAGGAGGAGGGTGGCAATGATGTTTCTCTTATTGTTTATATTAGGCTTAGCAGGTATCGTTATAATGTCGATGGATATACTTTCAATGTTCCGGCTGGCATAATGTTTAGAATAGAACCATACTCATCATCTTCATCACCACTACCGCCGCCAACACTAATACCATATAATCTACCATAGCTCTATTTCATTTTATATTTTTATTAAATTTGTAGTTTTCTTTTTAAATCATCTATTTAACCGCTAAAATATTTGTAGTTTCAAGTATTTCTAGAATTACATTAGCTTTGTTTTGAATAGATGTAAGCAAGGAATTTCTTAGCAAATGGATGATCTCTCTGAGATAAAAGGATTTTTTAAGACTATAGTTTAATACTGAATTAGTGTGCTCATTGATATTTCTTGGTATATTTATTAATGGCGAATTATCAGAGCATAGTCTTCAGTATTCTTCAAGTAAATCTTTAACATAATTGTTTGCATCATTGTTATTTTTTTAATAATAGTCAATATTATAATATTGACAAATAGTGATAATTATGAATAACCATAGGTCTGTTCGGTTCAAAGTGTATGTTGATGTTAATTACATGTTTTCTAAAATAAGTATTACTTTAGCTATTCCCGCAATTTTTCTGCTTGCATCTGCGATTTTCTCTTGGTGGGATTTTGTAGAGATGGTTCTTGGTCTCATGATAATTATTTTGTTTATAGCACTTATTCTGCTTGCGATGATGCTTGATTTTGATTATGTTATTGTTGCGGATAGTGAAATTAGATACAAATGGTTTGGTGGCGAAAAAAGCATAAGCATGAAAAACATATTGACTATCGTGCAAGCGGGGGAAGTTGGGTATTTTTCTTCATTGTTTCGATCAGCATGCGTTATGTATGGTGGTTATATTCTCTTCATTTTACCGTTTGTTCTGATGCTAATACATTCATTTTTGATTAGTAGTATAGTAACACGTATTGAAGCATTTCAAGTCATTGTCTTTATCGTAATTATTACTGTTTGTCTTTTTGTTACATTATTAATTCCCGCAAACATTGGAAGAAAGATTTTCGTTGGATTCTACGCAGGATATTTTGGTGCTATTTCTTCTCTATTAGTATGGCTTTTTTCCAGAATATTTCCGCCATCCGTTTTCATGCTTCTTGGATTTACACCACTTTTCATTATTGGATTTATGTTTCCAAACAAAATAATGCGCAGTGATATGCTTGTAATAAAGGCTAAGAGAAGTGGAAAAATTATTACACTTCTATTAAGTGGAAAAAAGCAAGAGTTAACAAGGTTAAAGAAAAGAATATTGGAGGAGCTCTCAAATGTTAAGGTTGCCGAATAAGCAGGAAATAGTTTGGGAATTGTATCTTAAGGGAAAGAAGATTACTGAAATTGCGCAAGAATTGGGAATAAGCAAGCAAGCAGTTAGTTTATATCTCAAGTACGCTAGAGCAAAAATAATGGATATTTTTGTAGCACTTGCAAATGTGATGGACTTAGACATAATCAAGATGAATGCTGAAAAAGGAATTTTAATCGGAATCATAAGACAAACAAATGAGAGAATATTCATTTTTTATATTCCAAAGAAAGGACCATTAGCGATTTATTCTAGAGTACTCGATAGTGAAATCAAAGAAAATTCCAATTGCCGGGCAGTAATAGAATTTTATTCCAATTTGTTAAACATACGAGAAAAAGATCCTAAAAAAGTACTGCTAAAAATACTCTCATTTGCTGAAGTGGTTTAATTTTCAAATATTGCAATTTTCACATCAAATGAACTTAATTACGTACAGTGCATTTTCGCAAATTACTTGCTTTGCAAAAAATTAAGAAATCTTGCTTCTTCTATCAATAATTCAAAACACAAGCTATTATAGATATTCCGATGCAAATACATGTCAAAATGTAAGGCAATAGGTTAGTCTTTTCTTTAACTTTCTCACCGAATATGTTAAAATGGTTTCATTACTAACCTGTAATCTTTGTTTCCTCTATCACCAAGTATTTCGTAAAGTATGTCGCCAATTCCATCATCATCTCTATCAAATTCTGATAATTATCACAATAAATTACATTTTTAACATATTTGCACATGATTTACGATAATAATCCTAAAATTGCGAGAATTGATAGTTTATATTTTATTAATTGAGAAAATGTTTGAAATCATTATGCAGTGTAACATGAATAACGTGTTTATGATGGAGAAGATCGCTAGTACTCTGGTACGGATATTTTGTGCTTGTGTTCTAAGTTCGTGCTGCTGGTAATTGCCAAGGAGCTTGCTTCATTGATGTTTGAGAATTGCCCTAGACTCCTATTTTTGCAGCGAGATACGAAGAAGAGAAACCAAAGGGATCAAAAATAATATTAATGAAAATCCGCACTAGACTACCAGCGATCCGATGGAGAAAAAATAATCATTTTCTTATTCTTAATGTTTTTAATAATTATGCCATTTTTCATCAAAAAACAAAAATGAGGATTGAAAAGAATACAATAATCAAACGCTCTTATAACTTTTTTGGTTGGTGATTTCTAGCCAGTATGGATACCAAAAGGCGCAAAAATATATCAGAATTTTACATTTCAATTCCAACCGAAAAAGTTATAAGAGCGTTATTTTTTTAGGAAATCGCACATCTCCCTATTTGTGTTGCTGGGTTTATGCATTTTTGGAGAATCTTCTCATGTTTTTGGTGATTAAATGATTCGTGATTACTCATGAAATCACGTTCCCCTCACAAGCACCACAGAGAAACCCCAAATAGAGAAAGCACATACTCAAGAACAACTAGAGGGAGATGTGCGAAGATTTTATTAAAGATTTTATTCTTAGATTCTGTGGTGTCTACATGGAGCTAGACACAAAGATTTCACTTGTATACTGTATTATACTGTTTTCTTCTGTGTACGGTTTTGAGTTGGCACTAATGTTAACGCACATGAGACTCTCTTTCCCAATGATACTTCTCATCAATTTCACTTATCTATTAGCATTTACGGGAGTAGCTATATTCTTGTCGAGAATCTTGAAAAGAGAGGTTAATGAAATGTTTGGGCTCAGACGTGAAGGTATATTAGAGAGTCTCATGCTGGCTGGAGCTATATACTTCATAGTGGTTTGTTTGCCAGCGATAATTTTCATTCTCATGAGTGGTGCAAATGCAAAAGAATTAATTACAAAATGGGTTGAAAGCGCAGAAAAGCCAAGATGGTTCTATGAGTTCCCTAGAGAGCTAGTGCCATTGATAGCACTACTTGTGTGGAGCATAAGTGGAATAGGAATATTTGTCTTTCTGCAAGCATTTCTCTACGAGTGCCTTCGCTTCAAGCCAAAGAAATATGTGCTTCCGTTAGTCATGGCAACTACGTGTTTAATATACAATGCACCACTCGTCTCTGGTGCTTGGAAACCAGATGACATACTAGTTCTAGGCGTGCTCTACCCGCTTGTATATCACAAGACGAGAAATTCAGTTGGCCTTATTCTCACGTACGTCTTAATCTTTGAGGCACCAGTTCTTTGGGCTTTCTGGTTTGGATGGGGCTGGACTGTATTCTGGTATTTCATTTACTGCAGGTTTATCTGGAGTCTCTGCTGCTTGCTTGTGCTGTTGTCAAGATACATAGGTATAGCAGGTTTTCATTCGAGGATACATAAATGAACTACTGATAAGAATGTATCAAGTCTATTGGATCATCGAATTTTTGGGGTAGTCTATGCATACTTTATCAAAAGTAGATACTATAATCAAAGTGGAGAGAGGCTTTGTGCATAAAAGACAAATCTCCTATTTTAACTATTGTTAATCTTGATTTTAATCGTTTTTAACTTATCATAAGTCGATGCTATCCAGCAACCTGTATTGCTCATAACGTATTTTCATGACATGTTGTGTTTTAAGGAAATTCTCAGTACTTAACATTTTTTCTAGTGAGATTTTGGTCTGTTTTATGACAAAATTATTCTGGCTGCAACCAATTTTATGAACATCATCAAGTTGTATTACAATCGTATTATGAATACATTATTTGATCCGAATTAGTTGATATATTTCCAATTTAACCACCAAATAAATCAAAATATATTTCCAAAAAAATGTTATGTACTGAGAAGGAAATTTTATAGTGTATTGCAAACTTTTTTCCTAGTCTCTCACATACTCTTAATACATTCAGCCGTCTAGCACTAAATCAGCAGTAATCTTTCCTCGATGCGGAAAAAAGTTTTGCAATACACTATAATTTTCTTATTATCTTTTGATGATGACAATGAATGACAAGTCCACATTAATACGACCGAGTGTTGTTGTTTTAGTGGTTGTTTTGCTTACGATTCTTGTTGCTGTTGAAAGCTTGTATCCAATTCCATGGGCACCATATTTCATAATTTATGCGTTTCTCGCTATATTTATTCCGCTTTATACGAAATCATACAAATTTGGTAGCGTAAGATTATTGGCTGAGAAGAATGTGCTTAAGGTTTTCATTATATTTCTTATTTTAACTATAGTTATTTTAAATGCAATGGAATACATGTACTTATTCATCTTATCTCAACTTGATTTAGCATCAAATTCTATGTACAATCTTAATTTAGCATTAGATGATCTAGCATTATTGGCTGCGAAGAAATTTGGTATTAGTGTGGATGTAGCAATTTTGATTTATGCAATTTATGTTCTGATTTGGGCGCCGATTGGTGAGGAACTACTTTATCGTGGATATATGTATAGTCGTTTGCGTGAAAAATATGGTGTTATTACTGCAAATCTAGTTTCATCGTTCTTCTTTGGAATCAGACATGCGACGCATTTTCTATTTTTGTTGCCGAATTATCCCCTCGTTGCTGCAATGTATTGGGTGATTCATGCTTTTGTGTTTGGTGTTTTGATTGCATACGCATATGAGAAATCAGAGACATTGTATGTTCCAATGATAATTCACTTTCTTTTCAATATAGTATCAATATGATTCGGGATATGATTTAATGACCATGCTTATCTTATCCTGTTCATAAATCTCTTGGAGCATTATTTTTAATTTTTGGCAAGATTTCATCGTGTATTTTCTTCAATGATTTTATTCCAAGCAGAATGTGTATTATTGACAAAATGAGAATGATTAAAGTTCCGAGCATAATTAGATTGCGAACAAATACGATATTGTCTAACGTGCTTTTCTGTTTAAAAACATTTGACAATAGTTCATGATAATATATAGCTAATCCAAATATTGTAATAGATTCTAAGACAATTAGGAGCCAAATTTTTAGTTCGAATTCTTTCTTGATTATGCTGATTCCCATTATTCTAACAAATGGGGTGTTCTTATAATCCCTAGCATCTGAAACAAATTGTATTGTAAAGATTGCTAGTCCCGTTGCTAGAATGTAGACTGAAATTGTGAACAATATTAAAGCAAGGAGTACATCTTGTCTTGGAATCCAATAACATAGTTCTATCTTTGCTCCAAATAAACTAGCTATAATCCTATAAGGAATTGTTACTAGCTCGGGACAGCATGTTAGAAGGAGGAATCCTACAATATGTGGTATTATTACTATCAATAGTGACACAAACAATCTAATTTTTACAATCTTGTAGAATGCTTTCATATATTTCCTTAATGCTTCTGGAGTATTTAATCCATCGAAAGCCCATAGGACAGCGTTAATTATTGTAGTCATTCCTATTGCTAGAGCAGGATAAGTATACAGAAAATGATATGCGTTGAATAAGGATATTCCAAAACAGTAGAGAGTCCAAGCTAACGTACCTGGTATGTGTATGTTAAGAAAATCACTTCTTATTGCTTTGTACCTTAGAAGCTTACTTAATTCCTCTTTAATCCTCATTAGACTCATCTTCGTTCCCTCAGAATCAAAACTTTGGATTTCTAAATTACGAAAATCATATTGGTTTCGTAATCATTTAAATTCTCATTAATTAATTTTTCTAAAATAAGGTTCCAAAGATGGAGCTAGAAGCTATTATAAACAAACTGTTGGCGATGAGTAATGAGAGAAATGTTGAAGGTATGAGATGTTTTGGAATTGTGTCAAAAGCGGAAATTCTTGGAGTGCCTAAACCAAAAATAAGAGAGTTGGCGAGAAACATTGGAATGAATCACGATCTTGCTTTAAAATTATGGGAAACTGGAATACATGAAGCTCGCATTCTAGCAACACTTATAGCGGACCCAAGTAAAATCACTGATGAATTAATAGAAAAGTGGATTAAAGATGTTGACAATTGGGACTTATGTGATCAACTAGTTATGAATCTCTTGTGGAAGACCAAAATAGCTAGAAAGAAGATATTGGAATGGTGTAATAGAAATGAGGAATTTGTAAAACGTGCTGGTTTTGTTTTAATAGCAAAGCTTGCAATTAGTGATAAGAAAAGCTCTGATGAAGAGTTTGAGAAATTCTTTCCCCTTATTAAAGAGGGAGCAAAGGATTCGAGAAAATATGTTTACAAAGCCGTCAGCTGGGCTTTAAGACAAATTGGTAAAAGAAATCCAAAATTGAATGAAAAAGCTTTGAAATTAGCTGAGGAAATAATGAAACTTGGTACGAAGAGTGCAAGATACGTGGCTCGAGAGGCACTTAAAGAATTGAAGAGTGAAAAAGTGAAGAAAAGACTTATGAGTAAGCAAGCAAGAAAATGAAAAATTTTGAAAGGAATTCACATGAAATTCTTCCTTAACTGTTTTAATCTCTTTCTTAACTCTTTATATCCTTGAGACAGTGTTGTTTGCGTGAGATTCTTTGAAATTTCATAAAATCTGAGTTCATTAATATGTTTGAAAAGAACTGCAAAAAATGGTACCAAATTTCTTTCTCTGGCTGCTGCTAAGAGTTTATTTATTTCACCACTTGTTAATTCTAAAGCATCTTTACTTGTTTCACGCACTTGTATTCCTATTCCCCAGAACTTATTGATTTTCTTTGGAATGATAATATCAAATGGTCCCCAACTTTTGTATGCAACAAGTACTTCTCGAAATCCCTCCTTGTAAGCGAGATGACGTGCAACT
>JAHKLH010000074.1 GCA_029856635.1 Candidatus Njordarchaeota archaeon | reverse complement strand
GTGATTAAATGCTGAAATATTATAATATTTTATCGCTTTATGTGAGATAGATTTAGTAAAAGTGAGTATGAGCAAAGAGAGAAAAATATTATTACTTAATTTTTAGTGAAGTTAGAATGAAACTCCATGATCGCTTCGGGAGACCTATAGAGAACCTTAGAATTCAAATTACTACTAGATGTAACTATTCTTGTGTTTTTTGTCATCATGAGGGATATTATCATTGTCGAAAGGGATACGAAGAGTTATCTCTTGATGCTGTGCATCTCATAGCAAAAGTAGCGAAGGAATTTGAAATAACTCAAGTCAAAATCACTGGTGGTGAGCCTTTATTACATAAGGATGTTGTGGAGATTATTAGGGTGCTCGCAGAAATGAAATTTGAGGACATATCGCTAGTGACGAATGGATATTTTCTCCCTGAATATGCGCAAAAATTGTATGATGCTGGATTAAATAGAATTAATGTATCACTGCCTTCATTATCGCCAGAGAAGTATTCATACGTAACACAAATGCCAAAAAAAGCTTTTGAGAAAACATTAAATGGAATAAAAAAAGCAGTAGCAGTTGGATTGAATCCCGTTAAGGTTAATGTAGTAATTCTTAAGGATATAAATAATGACGAGTGGATGAATTTCATAGATTTTGCTCAGAAAAATAATGTGGTTATTCAATTTATAGAATATCATTCATCGGATCCAAATTCACTTGATTTCAAGAAGTTTTATACTCCAATTGATGCAATAGAGAGTTATCTTAAGAGAAATGCAAGAAAAGTAATTATAAGGAATATGCATCATAGAAGAAGATACATTCTGGAAAGCGGAGTGGAAGTCGAAGTCGTTAGACCCATGTTCAACAGTGAATTCTGTGCAAATTGTAGAAGAATAAGGGCAACACCAACTGGCTGGAAACCCTGCTTATTAAGAGATATTGTAGTTGATTTTACGCATGCCCTCAGAACTCATTCTCTTGAAGAAATGATTAGTACGTTCTTAAAAGCCGTGGAATTAAGAGAACCATTCTTTAAATGAACATAATGAATATATTGATTATTAATACATTATTTAAGACATTTTTTAAATGGGATTACCAAGATGCTTGTTAAAAGCAAGATTATCTTAATAGGATTAAATATTAAATACGAGTGCATTGCATTAGTTGATTCTGGTACTAGGATGAGCATTGTTGATAAAGATCTTGCAAATAAGCTTGGTTTAGAATATACTGGGAGAAAATTTAAGATAATTTCATTTTCAGAGCATGAAGTAGAGGCAATGGAGGCAATAGTAAAAGAAATTATTCTTGAGAATGTTTCATTAAAATACGCAGTGGTTGCTGTTACAAATATTCCGTCAAAAGTTAAGAATATTCTAAAAACACATGGTGTCGACGAAAATGTCATAATTGGTTTATTAACATTAGAGAGAGCAAACCTTATTCCGGACACGGCGACTGGAAAACTTAAGAAAGCTCCTGCATTTATTCTCTAGTTATCATATTTGTGAAAAAGATATTAAATTAGGCATCTTCTAGATAGTCATAAAATGAAAATCGATTAGTAATTAAAGATTTTAGATTATCTGCTTTAAGTACTTTTCTCAAAATGTATGCTTCAATGGGAGTTATATAAGTAAAACCAGTCCAAAATTTTTGTATTAATTATTATAGGCTAGAAACTTACGCTGACTTTTTGTGAAGTTTATCAGTTAGTACTGGAGCCAAACATGTAGTAATTAATGCTATACCAACAATTATATTCAAAATGAAACCAGGCAGTATTCCTGCTTCAAGTATTGCCATTGTAAGTGCAAGTGCAACGCTTAAACGAGGTGTCGTACTTGCAGCAAACGCAAGTGCATTTCTAAAGTTAACGTTATTAACGAAAATTATAAGTGCTAGAGGAATCATACGTGAGAGAATTGCTATAAATGCGAAAATAATCATCCAAAGTATTTGATTAATGTCAATTCCAAACTTCGCAATAAGAATTCCAACGTAAACGAAAAATATTGGAATAAAGAATCCAAAACCGATTTGTTTTACCTTATTTAGTAATCTCTTCCCATGAATTTCTTCCTCAGTCTCAATAATCAAACCAGCCAAGAATGCACCAATTGCTGCATGTGCTCCAAGAAATTCAACAGCAATTGCTAGAAAACATGCTAATGCACATGCAATTTTTATGTCAAGTTCATGAACCTCGATACCAAATAATGTCATAGTGAATCTATTTCCGTAAACTCTAGCAAAATGTGTGCTAAGTGCTACGGCGATTACTACTAATATCAATTGAATAAAAGATACGAGTTCGACTTCATAGAGTATGACATAAAGCCAAATAGACATTGCTAACAAGGATATTACATCATTTATCATTGCAGCAGCTAAAATATTTTGTGCAGATTTATCCTTTATAAGTTCACTATTTTCAAGCGCCAAATATGTTACACCGACTGCTGTGGATGAAGTTGCAAGTGCTAGTACAAACGCTTTTTCTTTGAAGAATAACATCGCAAAACCATACATGGTGAGGAAAGGAACTATAAAGCTAGCAATACCAAGTGATAAATTAGTTTTAAGGTCAGACACTAGCATTTTAGCACTTACTTCCATTCCTGCAACAAACATTAAGAACACCAAGCCAATATCTGCAAAGATCCTAAGCCATTCAACCTCATAAAAAAATGTGGGAAAGAACAAACCTATTAAAACACCTGCGATAACTTCAAAAAGTGCAGAAGACACACCAAGCTTGTGCGCTAGAATTGCAGATATTACTATAGATGTCATTAATAGCAATAGTGCTTCAAGACCCAATAAAAACACCCTGAAAAACTATATAGACTATACTTATGATTATATTCAATAAAAACATCTTTGTCTTTATTGAATACCGGGAATCTAAAATAGTTCGGAAGATGCGGTGAATAAATTGTCCTTAAAGAAAGGTCTTGATGCCGAAAAAGAACTAGCTGAAATACTGGAAAAAGAGGGAATTAAAGTTATTAGAATTCCTCAATCTGGTAGAAACATGCCTCTTCCAGATATGTTAATTGCTGCAAACGGATTTCTGTTTGGAATAGAAGTAAAGTTAACTAGTGAAGAAACTAAAAAATTTTATACTAAAGACTTTGATGGCTTGCTTGAATGGTACAAAATAATGAAGCATGCAGGTATTCCAGCACGGGCTTTTTTGGCTGTTAAGTTAATAGATAAATGGCTGTTCAAAGAAATAAACATGAACACAAAAGAAGTTATTTTTCCTTCAAAGAAAGCATTAGAACTCAAGAATATTGTTGCCTTATTAAAAATGAGAAGGGTTTTCTATGAGAAAATAGACTGTACCATTCGTTTAATGGGAAGAAAAGCAGATGTTTACGAAATTTTTTCTCATATAAAAGCATGCCTAGAAACAAAGGGATACAAATTAAAGCCTCGCGAATACATTATGTATAAAGATAAGCGTACGAGAACAGAGGTGGATCCAGATAGAATAAGAATATATATCAATATCATGCGCGAGAAGAAAAATAACAGACGCTCATAAATTTAAAGAAATCTTATCAAATAGCGTATTTCCTGTGAGGAATATCTTTTATAAAGAAGTTAAATACCAATATAACTTTTTTATAAATATTTTTAGTTGGTAATAATAATGCCAACGCACGGTTTACCAGATATAAGTGAACATTTATGTGATATAATTCTTCGTTCTTTGGCAAGATTTAAATTAAGCAGAGGTGTAAAAGACGAATCTGAATTGGAGGAAGAAATATATAAATGGCTCCTCAAGGACGTCTTTTCCATACGCGGAGGCTTACTTGCACTCAGACCGCTTCTAAAAAGACAAGTTGATTTTTATGTAGGAAAAATGATTGGCCGTGCAGATATTGCTTTAGCTAATGCGGTTTGCATAGAATTAAAATTTGTCAATAGTGAAGACGATCTGATAAGACTTCGCAAGCAAATTAACTTTTATAAAAAAGCATTTAGGTATGTTATCGCCGTTTGTTACAATCCGCGTCATATACCTGTGGAGGAAATAAGACGGAAGTTAGGAATTACGCGACGCGTCAAAAGGGTGAAATTCATTAGTATCTAAAAATAAGAATCAGAAGGGTGCAGTATCATCAAGTATTTTTCAGAACCGCCGCATGTCATCATCAAATATAAGAAAAAAAGAAGATTTAAAATAATTGGTTATTTCATCCTTAATTGTTTAAGGAGGAACTCGGCAATTATGTCTGAACGTGATGGAACTCTATACTCAAGAACTCCTTTGCGAACATTCTTAATTATTTTAATTAATTCCTTGACTTCCCATGGTAATCTTAGCCATGCTACAAGCTTAAAGATACCATATGCAACAGCAAATATACCTATTCCATTTGCTAACCAGAAATACAATCTTGGAATGTAAATGCCAAATATTTTCTCACTTCCCATCATGAAGTCAACGGATACTCTGAAATTAATGTGTTGCTCTACTGTTGGTGTTATCTTCTGACCGTTTAACCAGGCTTCAACTTCTATAATCTCGCTCCAATTTCCTATGTAATTGTTTCTAGTGAATTGTGAAATTTCGATTTTTAAGTAATATTCACCCGGAGGAATATCACGCCAACTGATTTTTGCCTCATAGAATCCAGGAACAATCTCAGTTACATCGCTAATTTCTTTCTCAAAGTCTTCACCAATTATGTAAATTTTTAGGAATTTCGTAACGTTTAATGGAATTCCAGTATCCCTTTCGAGTATTCGTAATTTTAATGTTGTTATTGCATTTCCATAATCAAGCGGAGATATGCTTTTTTCAATGTACTGTGTCATCTCTATCTCCATTTTGACACAAACCTTCGATACATGTAAAGCAATTCTCTTGGTAATTGGAGTATAATGTGCTTTTTCGATAATCACGTCAATCACATAATCTTGATCTGCTTCTAAGATGCCGCCTTTTATAGCCAATATGTAATTACCATTTCCTAGATCAAGAAGTAGAATAGAGTTATTAGGCATTTCTGGTGTTGTAATTAGATTTATTGTAACATCTTCTACTCCTTTTCCAGTCCTAGCATCATTTATTACTAGAGATATGTTTAAGTCAGTTCCCCATGTTATTGATGGATTCTGTGTTGACATTATAACATTTAATGGTATAGATTTAACTGTTACATAAATAGAGCAACTCTTATTAACATGGAACTCCTTGCTAAAGTCAATAATTACTTCATACAGCGTGTCTTCTGGAAGTAATGATGCATTTACGTGTAATACATAATCGTTTTCCCTCTCTTCAATAATAAATGCTCCTTGGGGAATTTCAATAGCTTGGCCACCCACCAAAATAGTGAGAGAAGTAAAGGCATTATGAATAGGCGCATAATCTCTTTTTCTTCTCCATTCAATGATAACATCTTCGCTTTCTCCCCAGTATAATGTAACATTCTGTGGTATTGGTGTTGGAACTATTGTAGAAATTGCATTAATTGTGAGTGCAAATGTTATTTTCTGAGCTTCAAAATGAGTTTTTCTAAATATGATTTCCACAGTATATGTTCCCAAGTCAGAAGGAACACTTGCAATTTGTGAGGTATTTACATATAACTGATAGACTCCAGGCTCAATTTCTATCAATGAGAAGGTGAATACATTTCCATTTTCAATAATACATACAGCATCAGCATTAGTAATTAAAGTTTCATTCCACATTACAAGGGTAAAGTTTAACTCTAAAGGTAATCCCCATTCAACACTTAGTGATTTGATCTTTGACCATTTTAATATTGTTGGTATTGGCTTTATAGTTAAAAGCAGAATTATGCTTTTTGTTTCATGGAATTCCTTTTTGAAAGTTACATTCATAAAGTAAATACCCTCTGCTAATGAGGAGGAATTTATATGAAGCACATATTTATCTTCCCTCTTTTCTAATGTAGCACATGATAAATTGTATATTATGAGAGCATTAGAGATAAATGACAAGTCGCGGGTTCTATTATATAATAGAACTACATGAGCTTTATCGCTCCAATATACTGTAATGTTTGTTGGATTAGCGCTAACTAATGTTGAGATTGGTGTTATTGTCCATATAATTATTACAGTTTGTGTTTCATAGAACTCTTTCTTGAGATATACATAGATTACATATGTTCCAAAATCATTCTCAGTTGATACAATTGTGCTGCTATTAATGCTAAGATAATATACTCCTCGCGCGCTTTCAATTAAAGTTCCATGTAGTATTATATTACCTTCACTATCTTTTATTTCGAAAGTAACATTTGCATCGCTTATCCTAACATTATGTGGGTATGTCCTATTAAATTCGAAGTATACTGTAATATTTAGACCCCATTCAGTAGTTTCAGAAGTCTTGGATGCCAAAACTTTCGTAGGAATGGGATTGACTTCTATTAGAATGCTTATGTGCTTTGACTCATAGTGACTCTTATATATTGATATGCTTGCATTAAAAATGTCTAATCCCCCAAGCTTTGTGCTGTTCATGTTTAGTAAATATGTTCCATTACCCAAATCCTTTAATTCACCGAAGTAAACAGTTTTATTTTCTCCTGGTACGCTAATCATTACGAGAGTATTAGCATTAATTATTGGTGTTTCTGGCTCATTATCAATATCTTTAAAATAAAATCTGATAGTAATATTCTGACCATAAATTACTGTAATTTTGGAATATTCTGATGTAAATATTGTTCTTCTTTTTCTAAGATAGAATGTTATTATTCCCTCCGCTTGCTCAAAGTTCTCCTTTGATGCATAGATGTAAATTCGATATATGTCCTCAGTAACACCTGTAAGATTTAATGTCGCTACATAATGTGTTCCATTCCAAGTAAGATTTCCTTGCAGAATTATTTCATCCATTGGGTTCAACATTTTATAAGTTACGTTTGCATCACATATCTTAACGGAATATCGAGAATCAATATAAACAACAGCGAGTACATATGATTCCTGCCATGGATATTCAACATAAGAGTCATAACTAAGAGATGTAGGTCGTTCGTTAACTATCAATAATGTTACGCTTTCTTGTTCCTCGTAATTATCTTTCGAAGCATATATAGTTACAGTATATGCGCCAGCTGGAGAATCAAAGTTAGCTATTTCTAACACATACTTATCTCCTTGCTCAGGCAAAGTATAAACTAACCTTATGTCACCGCACAATAATGTCACTTTAACAGTCGCACCATTAATGTGTTTAGATGTAGAGTAATCTGTGTACCAAATAGTTATTGTTAATGATTCATTCCAGTATATTGAGCTAGATGGAGAGAATTCGTATGAAAGACGAGTAATTCTCTTCTTTATTGTTACAGCTTTCTCAACTGGAGAAGGCCTTTGATAAACAATGTCACCAGTGCCAGATGGAATCGTCGCATTAATGTACAACATATACGAGCCCGTGTTTAAATCATATGTATTCACTGTGAAATTGTACCACCCGTTCGTTGTATCACCAGAACCTTGTTTCATGACCGTGCTTCCACTGAATATGTACCAATAAACGGTTCCATCAATAGCACTACCATTCTCAAGTCTTATTTTTACGGATACATTAAAGCTTTCATTCCAATAAACATCAATGGGATACGGTACTGTGTATACATCCAGATATGTTGAATAAATCTTCTTTGTAGTTTTTTCC
>JAHKLH010000073.1 GCA_029856635.1 Candidatus Njordarchaeota archaeon | reverse complement strand
GCATGAAGCTAGTTATATTGTGATTAAGCGCGGTGAGAGTATGCAGGCTACGGTATAGGGCTTATCTGGTGATTAATTTAGGCTTAAGGCAATGTATTTATGCGAGTCTAAACCATACCAGCGTTTTTATAATCCATTTTCTAAAAAACTGCAATTATTCAGCAGAGAACTCTGTTTCTTCTGTTCTACTGAGAATGGGTATAAACTCAATCCCAGTTCCTTCTAATCTTCTTAGTTCATTTGAAATTTCGGTCAAGAATGCAATATATAGCGTACTTGGACTTACGCCCTCGACATATTCGCATCCGAGGTCAAATATCCTTAAACAATCAATGGTTAGTTCTGGATTCAATGCAATTGCTCGTCCTAATGCCAAAATTAAGGCACTTACTCCTGGAAGCTTATTGGGTTCGTGGGATATTATCCTCAATACATCATTTAGAATTCTCAATACGTCGCTAGGTCTTTTGAGACATGCGTATCCGATTGCTACTTCTAGTAACATTCTTGCACGGTTTATTGGAACTACTAAGTTATATGCCATGAGTTCAGCTCTCTTGAGTATTTCATAATCTGCAAGTATTCGTGAAGCTCGTGTTGTTAAGAAAACATAATCTATCATAGCATCTTCGATTCTTTCTATCTCCTTTTGAAGTTTCTCAAGAGTTAATGAGGCAAATTTTTTAGTAATTGTTTCTGCTTTCTTCCTTATGGCTAATTCTACCTTTTCTAAAAGAGATTTAATATTTTGCTTGTTTTTTTCTATTACGTAATTGTATATTAATGAAATCTTGGCTAATTCTTTTTCAATATTGTCGCCGATCAAGTCAAGAATGTGATTTGATTTTTTCATGAACTGATTATATGTTTGTACATCACCTTTAAACTTAAATATTGATGCTGCCAGCGCATATGCAAGAGCGTAATCATATAATAATCTATCATCTAGTTCACTTAAAAGAAGTTCAATTATTTTTTTCAATGAGTTTAATTGTATTATTGAAGGCTTCACAGATATTACCAAACTTCTTGCTACTGCTAATTGTACGATTTTCCTTCTTTTTTCCTCCAAATTTAGAATTGCCTTCTTCATTAATGATTCTAACCAACTGCATCCATATATGACGTAAAGCTTTGCGGCATGCAGAAGAAATGTTTCATAAGAATATTTTTGGACTCGTAATGCATGAAGCAAAAATAATGAGTTTTTCATTAGATTTTTTGCAAGAGTTTCATCTCTGTGCTCCAATGCTAAGTAACTCGCAAACAAGTTTAAGGGGAAGCGAATTTTTATGTCTGAAACTCTACGAATAACGCTAATCGCAAGCTTTAGTAAGTTATATGAAGTGCTCTTTGCACCAACATGGAATAATGCTTCAGAAAGAAGTGCGTAACTTGCTGCTTTTTCTTTAAGTGATGTGCTAGTATTTATGACATCGAAAGTAAGTTTAGCTAAATCAAGCGCACCTATTTTGTCTTTCATTCTGGCTGCTATTGTTGATAAGGTTGAATATATGATGGGATTGGTATCCATGTTAAGTATTGTAGCTTTATCTAATAGCAAATCCAACATTAATAATCCCAATGAGAGAAAGATAATTTAAATGTTTATTAACTTTTGGAACGTGATATTCTATTGCTCATGACGATTTTTTTAACATTTTTTATTCGAGGAATTTCTTGTTTTGCCTGGTTTAAATTTGAAAAATAGTAGGCTGAATTTTTCCATGCAATTTAAGAAATCAATAAATCTGCGTTAAATTTGTTAATTAAACAAACGGCGAAATCAGAAAAACTCAAAAAAGCGCAAAAGAATCGTCAAGAGCGGTGGAGCGGGGATGTTTTGATGTCTTCTTTTTTCCGCCAACACAAAAGCTAGTTCATGTTTTACAATAGTATTCTCTTTGTAATGCGACTTGAACAATAGTACTGCAATTGCATTACAATTGTATTCAAAAATTAACCACATCAGCGTATTCTATAATATGACATTTTTTGTATAAAATCTAGTCATATCACGTGGTTTTCTAAAGGGGTCAAATCTTTAAAAACTTTTTTGGCGTTATTAAGCTAAAATATCAAGTGGCCAGGGAGGTGTAACAGCTTTCCTGGCCTTTCCATGTGTAAGGTGTATTTTGTGTCACAAGAAAGGTATGTTAAAATCACAGAGCTTAAGCCTGGAATGCGTCGCATAAATTTAATTGTGAGAGTAATAAAGATTGGAGATACTAAAAGTTTCAAGTCAAGATATGATGGATCTATACATACAGTTCAAGAAATTTTAGTTGGCGATGAAACAGGCGTGGTATTAGCGTCAATTTGGGATGAACACGTCGGGAAATTATCCAAGGATAGTACATATGTAATCAAAAACGCGTTTACTAGTGTTTATAGACAAACATTACGACTTGGGGTTGGTCGCCGAAGTTCGATTGAAAAATCATCATCTAATATCCCCGCCGATAACATCAAAATGGATAATAATTTATCTGAGAAGAAGATTAGTTGGACTCCAAAAAGGAAGGGTAGACGAAGCAATAATCGAAGGAAAAGAAAATAAAAGATTAGTTATTAGAATTACCAAAAAACTCCTATTTCTTTCTCTTTTTTCGTATTTTTTGGGCAACATAGAATATACCATATCCGATAATTAGCAATATTAGTCCAGCAAGGAAATATCTCAGAAAAGCTACCCCCCACGCAGGTATTACAAAGTATTCCGTGGTAAGTGAACCGCTTACTTGTCCCCAACCGGGCCAACTTAATCCAACAACAACAGTATTCAGAATAGCAGCTTGAACAGACGCTGCTAAAGCATAGAGTAATGTTAAAATAAGATACAACTTATAGAAAGTTTTCCTTGGGCGTCCTTGTGCACCATATCCCAGTATGATACCGCCGATAATACCAATAATGTCCATTGCTGGTATAAAAATCTGCACTTTTGGTGGAGGGGAAATTTCTTTTCGCGAAAGCCACTTAATGATATTGATGAATAGCAATTCATTATCTGCATATTGAATGTATGGAATACCAATGCCAGACAAGTAACGGTCAGAGAACATTCTTGAGCTTCCACATACTACAACACGACCTTGTCCAATTTCAGCGGCTGCAAGCCAAACTAGTTTGCCTCTTGCGTGGATTTCATCATTTACATCCGCCGCATAAGATGTTTCTGGAGATGTCGCTATTATTAAACGAGGATCGCTTACTTCTAATGTTGAAGAAGTTATTACGACTTTTTTAATTCCAACTGATATCGGATGAGGCTCAAAATAGTCTGATGTAACAATTACTTGCCAAGGTCGAGATTCCATTTTTTCATTGTCATATATTTCATCTCCTTTTGCATTTGTGCCCCAGAAACGTATACCAGATACGCCAATTCCGGAGAGCAAATTATTCAGATAATCTGGTTTACCAAAAGTATTTCCTCCGTATTGAACATCGCCTAGAACAAATATTCCTTTTCCTTGTGATAGGAATTCTGATAAAGCTTTTATTTCATCAGAAGAGAAGTCACCGTCATCTGGTGGATTTGGAATAACAATAACATCACAATTAGCAAACATTGTTATTAATTCATCATAGGTCTTATCCTGAGGATTGTACTTGGTAACAATGACACCAACTTTCTTTAAATCACTAATTAATATTGAATAGCGATCACAATTATAATACTGTCCAGGATATTCTCTAAGCAAAATTCTAATTTTTATTTCCCCCGTTTCTTGAGAATAAAAAGCATTAACAGTTACTAAGACAAGCATGGCTAATAGGGTTATCATTATAATCCTTCGCACGCTTGCCACCAAATACCAAAATAAAATATTAGTTTTTGACTCTCCTCCGAGGTGATGTATTCTCAATTTTCTATATTTGCCAAGGCTTGAGCCAGGCTTTTTCTTCCCCATTTATTGTGATTTTCATCAAACCCCAAATAAGTCCCACAATTTTATCCTGTGGTGCGCGAGTATAAATCTTAATTTCATCTGTCTCGGGATTATAGTTCGAAACTATACCTAATCCTAGAAAATGCATATTTTTGTCAATAAGTCCAACTAAAATTTCTTTTAATTCGTCTGGATTGAATACTATTGCTTTTTTATTAAATTTCTCCTCGATGGCTTTTATAATATCTGCTTCAATATCTTTCTGCGAAAAAATAATAATTTTTTCTGGGTGCTCTTCGCAAATTAGTTCATCAATTTTTGTTAATTTGCCTGTACCAATGTATCCGTAGAGTATTGATAAATCATGCAATTTAAGTGAAATTTCTTTTGCATCTACAAATGCCTTAAGATAAAGACGCTTTCGTATTTCCCTGCGTTCTTCTCTAGTTCTTGCCCTTAATACTGGGCTTGCAGGCAAATGCCTAATTTTCACATTAAGTCCTCTTGCTATTTCTTTAAGAGTTGCCTCATAGTGGTATAATTCATTTTCTGCTTCTAATAACGCAATCATATCAGGTTCAGTTGATAGAATCTTTGATATCTTAAGTTCGCGACCTAAATCGAATACCCAGCCAGTTGTATCGAGCAAGATGATTTCAGCATGGTTCTCTAATGCTTTCTTCATCAAAAATCGTAAACCTACAAGTACTCTGTCAAATAACTCGGCTGGAGATGTTCTTCCTATAAAGAAAGCATCTGACATCTCTATTTCACTTAAATGAGTTATTGGCTTTTCTACGAATCCCATTCCAATGCAAGTAGGGAAAGCAATATCCTGTTGACCTGTATCAGCATCAATGACCGCTATTTTTTTCTTTTTCTTTAGAAAATAATTAGCTAGAAACGTAACTAATCCAGTTTTTCCCGTATCAACACTACCAATAACCATGATTTTGAGTGGTTTTTTCTTTTTGTTTAGACATTCCTCCGCGAATTTTTTCCATTCATCTGGAATTAAAGGTTTATCACTTACAGAGATATAGCTTTTTTCGCTAAATTGTATGGTAATTTTCGAGTTTTCTAAAGCTAGAATTGGAGCGGATCTAAATTCTTGAATAATCAATTCATCATCTTTTTTGTATTCCCAGCCAAATACATCAATTTTCCCCGAAATAATACTGATTCTTAAGGGTCCAACAGCAAAGATCCACCTGCCTTTTAATAATTCTATGGAGATTTTACTCATTATAACTCACTAGTCTTCTTTCTATAGAACTAATAAACTTTGAACTTTTACCGTGTGATTATATAGTGATAAGCATGAAATATTCAGTAATTGTATGCTCTAGATTAGATCCAGCATCAATGAACATAAGAAAACAACTTCTTGAAATTTATAATTGGCATAAAAATGGTACATTTGACGCAGATCCAATTTTCATTGGTGAGGAAATGGAGGGATTGGCATTAGTTACGGTTTCTTGTGACTCAATACATGCTGAATATCTTAACTCTTTGCCTTTCAAGGTTAAACGGTTTATTTTTGCTACAAGGCATGAATCCGTAGCGAAAGTTCCCTCACTTCTGGCTCATTTTCCTGGAAATTGGTTAGATGATAATCGATTTGGAGGTAAACCAAAAATGCTTAGTATTGCTGATCCAGTTGCATTGAAAACTGCTTTGAAAGTTCTAGCTAAAATGAAGGAAGAACTTAATTTAGAAAAATATGATGTAACCGCGGAGGTAACACATCATGGTCCGACAACACTAAAAGCACCCGTAGTGTTTATTGAAATAGGATCAGATTACCCCGAATGGCATGATCCAAAGGCAGCACAAGCAGTAGCATATGCTTGCTACGAAGCTGCAAAAGCAGAGCTAAAAACAGATAATAATGTTGCATTAGGATTTGGAGGAACACATTACGCACCAAAATTTACGAAGATTCTACTAAACACTGATAATTGGTTTTTATCTCACATGGCATCAAAATATGTAATAAACGAGACCTTTGATCCAAAAATGATCAGACAAGCAATAAAAAAGTCAGCAGTACCCCCAAAGTTTGCATTACTTGATTGGAAAGGGTTAAATAAAGAACAAAGAGATTTTTTGATGCAATACTTAAAGAGGTTTGGATTAAATATAATGAAAGCTCGAGACGTGTTTAAATAACTTCTAGTAAATCCTCAAGCGTGTTGTATCAAAAATTTTAAAATAAATTTTTTGGAAAACGCTCTTGACGACTCTCTTACGCTTTTGAGTTTTTCTGATTTCATTGTTTGTTTAATCATCAAATTTAAAGCGGGTTTATTGATTTCTTAGGTTGCACGCGGAAATTCAAGCTACCCATTCTTCAAATTAAAACCAAACAAAGCAAGAAATTCCTCAAATGAAAACGTGCAAAAAATCGTCATGAGCGCTGGAAAAAACAGCATGACAATGCAATTTATATGTATTAATATACTCTAGAAAAAATACGTTTAGCATCTTAAGGGTGTTTTTAAATGACAACAACGGAAATTAAAGAGGAAGTTAAAGAAAAAGAGAAATCTGCTGAAGTTAAAGAAGAAAAAGAGGTCGTAAAACAAATCATAATACGAGCATATCCTAAATCAACGGTTTTGATATGGATACTTGCATGGATTTCATTAATTTTCGGTATATTAGAATTGCTTTTTGCTACATCACAAACAGTTATGTATGCATTAGGTTTAGTATACATTGTAATATTGCTCTTTCTTCTTTTTGTAATATCATTTGAGTTTACTCGAGGAAAAACAATTAGCATTGTTTTGCTTGTAGTCGTTGTAATTCTCATAATTCTGTTATTAGGGCGACTTGAGTATATAGCACCAGGCGTGATACTTGAATGGATTTTTTCTCTGCAAATTGCGATAAGCTGGCAAGCATATATAGCTATTTCGATTGGTTGTTTCTTCATTTTATTTTTAATTTGGTTAAGCCGTCGCTTTGATTATTGGATTTTCGAGCCAAATCAAATTATTCATAAACAAGAGCCCTTTGGTACAAGCACTAGATATCCAACAACAAATGTGAGGTATAAAACCGAAATTCGCGATTTGTTTGAATACATACTATTCTTTGGAGCTGGCATACTGGTTGTTCATATTCCCGCAGCAGGCAGAAGCTTTGAATTTTCATTGGTACCACGTATAAAGAATGTTGATAAAGAGTTAAGTAAGCTCTTTGGCTACATTGAAGTCGAATAATTTTTGTGATAATTATGGCCGTTTGGTCTGGAGATGAAATGAAGCGTTACATAAGTATCTCTGAAGTAAGTCAAATACAGCCAGCGGGAATCGATTTAACTGTCGGGGAGATTTTTATCTTTAAATCTGCGGGAATCCTCACGCGAAAAACGAGGGAATTACCCGCCTTGGAAAAACTTAAGGGAGAAAAATGGCATCTCACACCAGGAGCATATCTTGTTAGGTATGCAGAGAAAGTTGAGGTGCCTCATAACGCAATAGGAATCGTATTACCAAGATCCAGTCTCCTAAGGATGGGAGCAACAATATTTAGCGCTGTGTGGGATCCAGGGTATGTTGGTAGAGGAGTTGGATTATTGACAGTGTTTAATCCCAGAGGCATAACTTTAGAAAAAGGTGCGCGAGTTGCACAAATGATTTTCATAGACGCTAGAGCGAAAGGTAGATACAGAGGATTATTTCTGAGGGAGGGATTAAAAAGCACATAAAAAGGAATTGCTATAATGTCTTTTTTAAAAAAATTGATTTCGTAAAAGTAGTTCGAATTTTTATCTTTTTTGTTAATTATGTAAAGAGT
>JAHKLH010000072.1 GCA_029856635.1 Candidatus Njordarchaeota archaeon | reverse complement strand
CATGGACTAGAAATATGATGCTTTTCGTGAAATCTTTATATTCTTTTTCATTCTTATGAGAATTGTAGAATGCTTAAAAGATTCCTGGTGCTATAATTGGAAAAAGAGAATTTTAATGATGAATTAAATAATGAAGTAAAATTAAATAACAATTATAGGATCAGTGATTATTTTTTCTTCTGGCTATCTTCAAAATATGATACTATTTTACAAAATTTCAAAGAAATTCGTATTAGCACGGTCTTGAAAATTACAATTTTTGCATTGTTGCTGATGTGAGAAAACGCATTAATATGATCGTCATCTGATGGTGAATAAATAATGGAAAAGAAGTTAACATTTACAGAACTACTAATGATGGGATTAGGTTCAATAATTGGCCCATCAATTTTTGTTATACTCGGCTATGCAGTATCTATAGCGTACTCATGGGTCTTTATATCTTTCATAATTTCTGGACTTGTATTTCTGATAATATCATTTAATTATGCGGAGCTTTCAGCAGTATTTCCAACAATTGGTGGAAGCTATTATTATTCTCGCGAAACGTATGGTGGAATACTTGCATATGTTAATGGAATAACATTGTGGTTTGCTTACATTGCATATGGAGCACTAAGTGCTTTGGGATTTGGTTATATTATAAGCTATGTGACTGGAATTAATCCAATAATTCTTGCGGTAGTTGCTCTGTGCGTATTCTCTATTGTTAATTTGATTGGTGTAAAAGAAAGTGCCAAAATTCAATTATTTTTAACCATATTATTACTATCCACGTTTTGCATATTAATTATTGGTAGTATATTGTCTCCCCTCAAGAGTATCAATAATATTCTCTCTGCTCCATTTCCTTCGTTAAATAGACTACTAAAGGCAAGTGTATTTCTATCAGTAGACTATGTTGGATTTGATGTGATTTGTGTCATGGCCGGAAAGGCGGAAAATCCAGAAAGAACGTTACCAAGAGCATTATTGTCAGCAATCATAATCAGTATAATAATTTACTCATCAGTTGCATTTTCCGCAGTGTTAATTTTACCCTGGTTAAGTCTATCTAGAAGTTCAGCACCACTTTCGCTTGTTGCTGAGAGAATTTTTGGTTTTCCCGGATTAATCTTAATGACATTCTCAGGAGCGCTTGCTACATTAACAACACTTAACTCGGCAGTGGCAACTTCTTCTTACATATTATACGCAATGAGTCGTGATGAATATTTGCCAGATGTCTTCAAAAAAACTTATCTAAAGTATCGCACGCCTTTATTTTCTATAATCTTTTCGGCAATTTCAATTCTACTACTTGTTATCTCTGGAGTAATAGATCTTGTAGCATATATAGCCGATTTTGGGATTTTTGTTTCCCTAGCACTAGTTTGTTTTGGAGTGATTTTATTAAGGAAAAAGCGAGAGATTGTGCGTATATTCAAAGTTCCAATATATCCGCATTTACCAATAATAGCAACATTAATTTGTATAATCTTTGCTTTATTAACAGAACCAATAGCATTAATACTTTGGCTAGGACTAATTTTTGTAACATCCTTGAGTTATCTCCTTAACTTGATCTCAATTGAGCGTAGAAGATGCATAATTTCAGGACTAATGTTTGGAGAATCCCTAATGTTAATAATCATTTCTGATGTGTTTAGATTGCGAATAAAATGGAATTTTCCAGAACTCTTAGCCATAATCGTAAGGAATTATCTAATTATTGAGGGAATTTTTGCACTTATTGATGGAATATTAATAATCACATCACCTATTATTTTCATACACCTGCTAATAAGAAGTAAAACTAAGGAACTTATTAGTGTTCCATCAAAGAAAATAATTACAGTGTCAAGATACTTTGACAAATTAATGGCTGTGATTCTAATCTTCTTTGTCATGTCAAATGTCTTAGCATTTTATGCATTCTATTATAGAATTATTGAAGTAACTTCATTAACGGAAAACGAGATAGTGTTTTTCTCAGCATTTTTCAATTTAGTAATTATAATGGCTAGTGTAGCAAATATTTTTGGTGCGACAAGTTTATTATCAAAGAAATACGTGGAAATCTAACGAATAATGTTAAGTAAAGAAGAGGTTTAAGCAATTAAAAATACTAGATATTAATACAAAAGAGAAATAACTACACGGTTATGCTAGTTGAATTATACGCATAATGATATCCATTATAGTAATCATCTACAATTGTGTAAATGTAATATGTACCTGACGCATCTGGTGAATAACTTGTTGCAAAGCGGCCAGAATCATCATATTTCAAGAATAACTAACAGTTTGATACGACAAAATTTAATCACGAATATGTATGGGCAAGAAATTATTTTCGCACATCTCCTTCTAGTTGTTCTTGAGTATATGCCTTCTCTATTGGGAGTTTCTCTGCAGTGCTTGTGAGGAGAAATGTAATTTCATGAATAATCACGAATCATTTAGCCAAAAACATGAGAAGTATTCCCCAAAATGTACAAACCCAGCAACACACATAGGGAAATGTGCGTTATTTTAATTATCTCGATTCACGATCTTCCTAATTCACTTTATTATCGTGCCAGGAGGCAGTGGCTTCATCTGCATCATAATTTTATCAATCCTTTCAGTAGTTTTTTCATTTCTTTCTTGATTTTCTTTTCAATTGCACCTTTAATAACCTCATTTCAATCAACATAGCTCATAATCAACATTTTTTCCATAAGATCCCTAGGAACCTTTATAGTGATTTCAGTCAAAATCCACAAAGATGTATAGTGTAAGCAAAATGTTTAGAGTTTCATGTAAAGATATCTAGGGACTTTCCATACATTGCTCTCAAGCATTATTTACTTCTATGTGATATAGTATGCAATTAATATTATTAATGATATAATGAGCATGCACAATAAAATAATTAATAATTAATACTCAAATTCCTCTATCCAAACACCTAATAAAGATTAAAAATCTAAATTTTCATGCGTAAACATCAGCAATTTCACTGTATTTATTCGTGACTTCCATATTTACTAGTCACTAACAACATTATTTTTAACAAAGATTAAAGATTAGACGTTCTTAGCAGTACTTGAATTTATGGTTACTTCTGATGTGTTATCTTTCATACCACCGACAATGTTTCCTTTGAATTTATGTCCACTATATTCAATAAAACGCATACAATGTTCTCAAAAAAATGTAGGAAAAATCATAATACATTCATTGTATTCCTTTTCATGAAGGAAATATGTATTCTTCAAGGGGAAACTAAAAAATTTCAAAATGTAAATAGTATTATACTTTGAGTGATACTCATGGTACGAAATGAAAGTGCGGTAGTAGTATTAGTATCTAAAGAGGATCTTATGATACTTAAAAAACTTTGTAAAACTTTGAACAAAGATCTTGAGACACTATTACATGAAGCACTTTCACTTGGTATTAAAAAACTAAGACTTGAGAAAGCAATAGAGCTCTATGTAAATGGAAAAGCTTCTCTTTGGGGTGCTGCCGAGCTTGCAGGACTCGATTACAGGTCATTTGAGGAGGAATTACGGAGAAGGAATATAAAATTTAGGTATCCCGGCGATGATTTTTGATTGTAGTTACAAATGCAGGTCCTTTGATTTATTTAGGTAAAATAAAGAGACTAGATTTACTTACTTTACTCTTTAGTGAAGTCCTTACGACACCAGAAGTATTTGATGAGGTAGTAATCCGAGGAAAACAATTAAAATTTCACGACGCATGGGAGGTAGAAAACATGTTTAAAAAAGGAAAATTTAAAATTAAATCACCAAGTAAACAATCATTAACTTATGTTATTAGGATATGTAATAACATGGGAGTAATCCTAGCACAAGGAGAACTTTCTGCGATTGCCTTGGCTTTAGACACAAATGCAATGTTTCTAACGAATGATTCAATAGCAATGAAGGTGGCGAAGTTTCTTAATATTGAGTCTCATGGTGTTCTATACGTACTACTAGAATCTGTTAAGAGAAGAATAATAACATGCGAACTTGCAAAAGAATTAATGCAAAAGATCATAAATGCTGGACTTTGGATCAAGAAGGGCATTATTAATAAGTTCTTACTTGAACTATCCAAATTACAAAGATGTTAAATAATACCGAACAAAAATTTTAGATTAATCAGTAATTTCCATTGTTTTAACATTAAATAGTTCGAGCTCGAATAAAATTTTTATTACTCATGATGGTTTTTTGCATATTCTCGTTTGCGAAATTTTTCGTTTTGTTTGATTATTAATTTGGTGAGTAACTAATGCAAACTCTCGTGCGAACCTTTAGAAATTCTTAATCTACATTCAATTTAGTAAGTAAATAGATGATAAAAATAGGAAAAATGCACAAAGCGCAAAAGGATAGTCGAGAGCGTTAACATGAATGAGGTCTTATGCTTTTATATAAGATTTTTGTTGTATTTTAATGAAAATGATTTTTTGGTGAAAATGAAGAAGAATATCCGCTCATGACGACTTTTTTGCACGTTTTCATTTGAGGAATTTCTTGCTTTGTTTGGTTTTAATTTGAAGAATGGGTAGCTTGAATTTCTGCGTGCAACTTAAGAAATCAATAAACCCGCGTTAAATTTGATGATTAAACAAACAATGAAATCAGAAAAACTCAAAAGCGTAAAAGAGTCGTCAAGAGCATACCACTACGTATAAAATCTATTGCTTCTTTTCGAGAATATCCTATCTTTTCTAGAATTAATATTATGCTTTTGGTAACTCCTTTGCTTAATTCGGGGTGAAGTGGAATTATAATTCTTAAATTTAAGCGCTTAAGAAAAGCATGTGAACCACGTGTTCTTATATGCTTAAAGCATATCCTACTGAGATATTTGATAACTTCTTTTCCAGATACTACTGGTAGTCTCATTTTTGCTCATCGTATAGCAATATAGCTTCCTTAATATTCCTTATAGCTTCTTCTTCCGTTTCTCCTTGACTCACGCATCCAAATCGGCTTGGGGCAAATGCTGATATAAATCTATCACCTTTATATTTAACCAGCAAAAACTCTGTTTCTAGTACCCTAACAGTTTTAATCCATAATACATCGGGATCGAAGTATATTGAAAGCCGTAGATAATCTTCATCACTTAAAACGAAATCAACATAATTTTTTTCAATAGGCCTTGCAAGAATTATCGTTCCAATTGGAAGAAAACAGATTTTTCTTACATCCTTACGAATTCCTCGAGGAAAATTATAAACATACTCTAACAATTCCTTAAGCTCTTTTAATGAAAACTTATCAATAACATCATCTATGATCTCAAAAAAAATTCTTATTTTGCAGAATAACATGTGAAAATTTTTCCAAAATTTTCTTTCCACGCAAAGTAACAAAATAGCCTCTTCCAGGAGAGTAATCCACATAATTTAATGTATCCAAATTCTCCAAATCCCGCGCAAGCTCTCGTGAATACGGACCATAAAGCAACTTTATAAAAACATAAGTAAAACCACGCATACGCTTACCAAGCATATGTCTTTCCGAAAGAAAAACAAGTTTCTGAAGACGCGTCTCCTCTCTAAGTCTTCCCTCGCCTCTATTTATTAAATACAACAAAAGAAGTTTGTTCACAATGCCAAAACGCTCCAACATATTTTTCACATGTTCTTCAAATAATATCTTAATCATAAGTCTAATATATACAAATAAACTGATATACCACAATACCATGAAAATCATCTAAGCATTAATTATCTAACTTTATAAACAAACACATATTTCCCTAATAGCTGAAATCATTATGAAATGTTCCCATAGTAGGAATTTCCTAATTTTTCCTATCCCGTCTCAAAGATGCGAACATACCTTTGTCTTCTCTCCAACAAAACAAGTTCAGAGCAAACTATTCCTGCAGTAAATTTTGCGCAGATTTTATAAGGCTTAATTATGCTTAAGGAATACTCTACTTGACTAAAACTGCGATAGAATGCACAATATGAGGTTTAGAGCAAATTCTTTCTATGAAAAATTCCATATATTTCATAAAGCTCAGCTATACTCAAGGGAATACTCCATAGTATACGATATAATATTATTAATGTTATAATGAGCATGCACAATAAAATAATTAATAATTATATACTCAAGTTCTTCTATCCAAAACACCTAATAGAAACCATAAATTTAAATTTTCAGCATAAACATTAACATCTGCAATTTCACTATATTTATTCGTGGTTTTCATGTTTACTAATCACCACTAGTATTATTTTCAACAAAGGTCAAAGATTAGACACTCCTAGCGGTACTTGAATTTAGAATTACTTTTGATGTGTAATCTTTCATACCACCGACAATGTTTTCCTTTGAATTCATGTCCACTATATTTAATAAAACGCATATGATGCTCTTAGGAAATATGCAGAAAAATCATAGCATATCCATTGTATTCTTTATTTATTAGTCGTCTCTTATCTCATGCATGATTCATGATTATTTGAGATACTCTAATGCAAGCACGTAGTATTATGCCTAAGAAGGAAAATTTTTGGAAAATCATATTCAGCGAACCTATATTTTTGAAAAATTCACAAACTTTTTTATGCTTCACGTAACTTTATTATCTGGGGTTTTAAATGAATGAAATATTAGTCAGCTATGATCCCAAGCATGATATTCTTTTTATGAGATTCGATTCGAAGAAAAAGCAGGTTGACATTGAAGAACCAGTAGATGGAGTGATTCTTTATATTGCCGAAGATGGATCCGTAATCGGCTTAGAAATTTGGGATGCTAAAAAGAGAATCCTTGAAAAACTCACTAAGACGTACGTAGGCGCCAAGAAGTGAAAATTGTACTCTCTCCTCACCTGAGTATTGCTCACCCTGAAGTTTCCTCAACTGATGTGTTTTCGGCAGTTAATAATCCAGATGAGAGGTATTTGGATACGCTAAGAAACAGATTCATCTCACTTAAAAAACTAAATGATAAGTGGATCATGGTTGTGTATGAGAAGAATCAAGAGATCATAGTAATTACAGCATTTTACATGAAAGAACAGAAGAAGAACAAGTATGTATCAAACAAACTTGTCTCAGGACATTGGATTAAAATCTAAAACCTTATTGACTTAAATTGAATGAGAGATAAACTAAATCAAATTAGAAATATAATACTCTGGCAGATACTATAACACGAAGAAAAAATAAACAATCACTTAAACTCACCGTACTATAGTAATTTAAGTATCAGAATTAATCCATTTAATCCAAAAATTGTCTACACATAAACCTGTAGATGATGCATGTGGTTTTAATTTATTCGTAATACATTATACATTAAATATATATCAATAACACTAATCAAGCCAAAACTGAGTCCGTAAACATCATGCGCTAGTTACATTCAAAGGATTTAAATGACTAGTAAAGTATGAATTATTTTTTAAATGCATAATATTCCAATAAACTCACGAAGATGTATGAGAGCACGCTTATGTTGACACTTTTGCACCTATGATTTTTCGATAATTCTTTGTTTATTTTGTGATCAAATTAGTTGTATTATTTAAAAAAATTAGGGGTTACAATCAAGTTAGCAACAAAATAAGACAAAACTAAGATTTATCAAGAAAGTGCAAAAGTATCAACATGAGCGATGAGAGTAAGCAAAATATTTAGAATTTCGTATGGGAATATTTGAAAATGAATATTTAAGAGTTTTTAATGTACGGTTCACAAGTACTGTTTACTTCTATGCAACATAATATACAACATAATATTGTTAATATCATAATGAGCATATGTAAT
>JAHKLH010000071.1 GCA_029856635.1 Candidatus Njordarchaeota archaeon | reverse complement strand
TCTCTAATCCATGCAAGAGGGAGAACTATTGCAGCCATTAAAGGAATTATATATGGTGCATAAATTATAACCGAAAACACTATTGTTACATATAATGTGACTACGTCTTTATTTACTGGGAAAACAGAAAAAATTCTGATAAGCATTGGTATGAGTCCATACAGAAGATAGCTGAATTCTAGATATGAAAACAATGAAATTTCAAAGGATTTATTAATGTAAATTATCTTAGAAAACCTAATTTTTGTTTCTAATATTACTATCAATGCTAATACTCTCGAAAGAAGATAAGATAATACTATGAATGGAATAGAGAATAGAATTCCCATTAAGAAGTATTTAAAAGAGTACCAGCTTATTAGAGACCACGCAAATAATCTTAAATCTGAAAGTCTAACAATAGTATTCATCACAAGGGGTTCAAAAACGAACACTAGAATTAAAATCACGAGAACTCCTATGAAAAATCGCGCTTTTTTAATTAGATCTGTTAGAATAATTCTCACCAATTTCTACTAACATGAAAATATAAACTTTTTCTGATGAGATATTAATACAAAAGCACGACATTTTTTTCTCATTACAGGACAAGTAGAAATCTAAAGGGAATGTGTCATGGAATTTAGTATTAATCACCATTTAGTTTTTCTGTAATCTGCTTAATATTTCTAATATGGTTCTTGGTGTATAATTATTTTTTCGAACTTCAGATGCTTATATTTCTTGCGAATAAATTCTTCGACCTCATGCGCTATTTTGTCTGATTCTTCCAAACTCAAGTTCTTATTCATTTTTAGTATCATCTCAAGAAATACCTTTGTTCCGTCGGTTCTTGAGCAAATATCTTCGCAGTCAATTACTTTTCCTTTGAATGCATGAAGTATTGATTCACGAAGTTCTTGTTCATTTATTACTGCAGCATCAAGCAGTATTCTCGAAGTTTTCTTGATTATTGAAATTGCTTTTTTCAGAACTATCAAAATAATTATTACCGAAACCAAGAAATCTACCCACCAGAATTTCATAGATGCAAGAAGAATTCCTATGAAGACTAATAATGTGAATAAGGGATCTGTTATGTAATGCAAGGCTGTAGACTCTATAGTTAAAATTCCGTACTTCATTGCAAATCGATTTTGAACAATTGCAATAAGAGAATATATTACCATGAGTATGGAAAAAATGATAATTAACGATGGATCGAAACTGACTTGATAAACACCTTCGAAAATTCTAGTAAATGTTCCAATTGTCATTTCTAAAGTGATTGCGATTATAAAAACGGCAATAATAGTAGCAGCAAAAGCATCATACTTAGCATGTCCATACGGATGCTCTTTATCAGGTGGTGTTCTTGCTTTTCTTAGCCCAAATAATGAAATAATATCGTTCTGCATATCCATAATTGTATCAAGTAAGTATGCAAACGCTGCAATAGACATAGTCATGAGATATATTGAAATCTTTATGATTAAGATAATTACATTCAGAATTACTACGAGTAGTATCAGTAATATTGCTTTATTTAAAATGATATCACTATGATTTTGCATCAATATTCTCCAGAAAAATTCTATCATGTAAACAAATATAATATTAAATTGGTCTTAGGAAAACCTAAATTAATTCAGTGCCTTTAATTCTTATAGTGCAATCTAACTAAATTTCCGTAATTTAATTCATAATGAGCATCCAAGTTTGCCTTTATAGGTAAATATGACTCCCCTAATGACATGAAAAACAGTAAGATCGAAGAAAAGGAGTTTCTGATGATGTACTAAGCACTACGTTAAATTATATCCTCGATAGAAAAATTAGTAACTTATCGTGCTTTTCGTATTGCAAGTGCGACGCCTATGAATCCAATCATTACAAGGATTATTAGTAGTGTGTTGAACTCTATTCCAGCACGCTGCATTTCTGGTTTCTCTTCACTCAGTTCAAACTCGACATATACTGTAATTACGCAACTTCCTTTGTTTCCAGCCATATCGTACGCAACTACACATATTTTATACGTTCCTTCATGTGAAACCTTGATAATAATTGATGTATTTTCCGTTCGTGCATATAATGTGTTGTTAATGAATATTTCGAAGAATTGAACTCCTGTTTCATCAGATGCTCTCCATTGTAGTAAGAATTCCTCTGTTGTAATATACTCGTATGGTTTTGGAGTTATAATTTCCACAGTTGGCGGAGTTTTATCAACAACAATAAATATTTGTGTCATAGCTTCGTTTCCTGCATTATCTTTTGCAATAATCTTGATTATATTTAAGCCATTTTGTAAACCTAAGTTCATTGTCACATTATCGTAAATAATGTCAATAAGCACATCATTCAAGAATACGTATATCTCTTTTACTCTTATATTATCACTCACGCTTATTTTAATCTCTGCTACATCATTATTTGTGATTGAATTATTCTTTGGCTCACACATTACTTGGAGAGTTGGTGGTTGCGAATCACTAATTACGATTATAGACACTTCCGACTTCATCAATTCTTCGACTGCAATTATTGATATCCTCCACACTCCATCAGATAATTCTACATTTAAATCTATTTCAGCATCAGTTTGATTAACTAATATTGTCTCATTAATCATTACATAAACATACTTCAAGCGCGGCTTTGCATTCACAATTGCATGTATTCTAACATTCCCAATCACATAAGTTCCATTCTGTGGAGATAGAATGCTTATTTCCGGTGGTGTGGCATCGACATGAATAATGATGATCTTTGATGATGTTTTTCCAATAATGTCAATTGCTGTTATGTTAATAATGTAGGTACCATCACGTAATCTTACGATGAATTCGGTTTCATTTTGAATCACGTATGTATTGTTAATTATCACAAGAGTACTTTTCACCTTTGTGTCATCATTAGCCTGAAAACTGATTAAAATTTTGCTATTATTAGTCCATGTTTCATTGCTTGGAGATAAAATTACTAGGGATGGTTCAGATAGGTCAACAGTGACTTTAATATATTTCTCAGTAATATGATTACAAGAGTCTACTGCAGTTATTTTAATAATATACACTCCACCCTCATTGAAGATGATTGTAGTATTTCCGCTCGTTGATATAGGTGAATCATTGACAAAGATATTAATTGTCACGTTTGTTAAATCTTTAACGTGTGTTTCTATCTTCACAGTATTATTAGTAATTATCGAATTATTCTTTGGTAATAAAATTTCAAGAGATGGCGGAGTTGTATCCACTATTATCAGAAACATACCCTTATTTGTCTTATTTCTATAGTCATGTGCGATAATTGTGATATTCCATTTTCCATCTGTTAAATATAGCTCTGTGGGAGGAGAAGTAGTATTTGCACATAGTGTTCCATTCTTTAGAATTATAATATACGCTACTTTAACATCATCGTAAATTGATACATTCAGGGGAACCGTTGATGAATTAAATAAAGTCTCATTAACTGGAGAAAATATTATCACATGTGGTGGTTCTAAATCAAAGAACAATACTAAAGCTGATGTGTTTGAATTACCAGCACGATCTATTGCCTTAATTTTAATCTCATAGCAGCCACTTTCATTTACGTTTAGTTCATATGTGGTTCCGTTTAATTCTTGAATTAATGTTTCATTGACATAAATCAGACACTTTGTGACATCATCAGAACCACTCCACGAGATATTCACAATATTTGAATCATACCAGCTATTATTTTCTGGAGAAACAATCAAAATTAATGGTGGTTTGGTATCAATTTCAATGACAATTCTTGTGCTTGCTGTGTTTCCTGCTTTGTCATAAACAATGACGTCTATTTCATGTGTGCCGTCTTCTAGTTGAACTTTAATGTAATTTTGCTTCGTAGTAGTAAAATACTGACCATCTATGTAAATTTCTATAGAATCAATTCCAAAATTATCATATGCATTCCATTCAATAAGCACTTCAGAAACATTATGTATGCTATTATTACTTGGTGCAGTAATTTCAATTTGCGGACATGTCACATCAATCGTTATGACAAGAATTCCTTTTCCAGTGTTGCCAGCAGAATCTGTGCAAGTGATTTTGATTTCGTAGACTCCCTCGTCTAAATGTAATTTAATCGACGTGTTTGCTACACTACAATAATATGTATTATTAATGAATATTTTATATTCGCTTACATTTTCAGTACATGACCAGCTAATAATAATTTCTGAAGATGATATGTAACTCTGATTATCTGGTTGAGTTATCATAATCTGCGGAACACTTGTATCAATTCGAATAATGATCCAACAAGAGTTTGAGTTCTTAGCAAAGTCATAAGCAACCACTTTAATTTCATGTACTCCGTCATCCAGTTTAAGCTCACAACTATTTTCGCTTGTATTATATGCAAGTGTCTCATTTAAATAGACTAAGTAATAAGCAATTTCCATATTATCATTTCCATCCCATGATAGCGTTATTGTACTCACATTAAAAATACTGTTATTCTCTGGTGCAGTGATAATTACGCGTGGTGAATGCAAATCTATGTGAATATGCACAATCTTAGAAGCAACCTTGCCTATCGAGTCATTAACAACGAATTTAATGTAGTAAAAGCCTTCATCTAATTGAAGAGTACCATTTGTTTTATTAGTAATCATAATCAGAGTACTATTTGCGTAAATCCTTATTTCAAAGCTTCCTCTTGCATTATATACGTTAATTTCATATTTAACCAAGCTAGTATTAAACCATGTATTATTTTGCGGACAAATTATATCTATGATCAAGGGGCTCGTATCTATTGTAATATAAACTTTGACTTCTTCTCTATTCCCAACGTAATCATATGCAATAATTGTAAATTCATAGTATCCATCATCCAGAGTAACAGTCATCAAACATGTTTCATTTTGCGTTGTTTCTATTAATGAACCATTAAGCAAAATATCCATGTGATCGTATCTTAGATTATCGCTGCTTTCCACGTGTAGTTGAACCTCAGTCTCATTCGTGATGCTATTATTTCTAGGAGAATAGACAATAATGCTTGGCGCAGTTACATCTGCATAGAACAAACTTAGTGATTGGTTAGTATTATTCGCATAATCAATAGCAACTACTGTTACATTATTTAATCCCTCGTATGCTTCGATGTACACACTGTTTGAAGTAGTTTCAGTAACCAATGAGCCATTTAAGTAAACTCTAATGACTTGAATATTCATGTTATCACTGACGTTCCATGCAACGAGAATTTCAAGCGTATTAAACCAACTATCATTAGTAGGACTCTTTAAGACTATCCTTGGAGGCGTTATGTCTATATTGATTATCACAATTGATGCATTAGTATTTCCCGCTTTATCGTAAGCGATAACTTTTATCTCATGTGTGCCTTCTTCAAGTGTCAGTGAATAGGAATTATCATAACAGGTGTCCACGTAGGCTGAATCCACGTAAATTTCATATTTGTTAATTCCGTAAGTGTCAAAGGCATTCCATGTGATGGTAATAGACTTAGTAGATTGCCAGCTGTTATTTTTAGGTGCTGTGATATAAATATTAGGTGGAGTCAAATCAACCGTAATTTCTACAATTGAATCATTTGTATTAGAAGCATAATCAAAAGCTATTACCTTAATAATGTGTTGGCCTTCAGTCAGTTCTTCTATCGTTATTTGATACCCAACTACGCTAGCATATAACTCCTCGTCAAGATATATCTCGAAAGCTTTTAATCCTCTGTCATCATTTGCAGTCCATTTGACAACGATGGATGTTGATGCTACATATGTATCATTTTGCGGTTGAGTTATTTGTATTGATGGTGGATGAGTATCTATGTGTACCATAATAGTATCCTCATTAATATTGCCCGCATTATCGATTGCACGAACTGTTATATTGTAGTCGTCATCATCTAATTGAACTATTATCCAAGTATTTGTTGTTTCATCATACAGTTGATTATTAACATAAATCTGATACTTGTTTATTCCCATGTTATCATTTGCAGTCCACGAAACATTAACAGTCGTTGAAGAAAGCCAACTATCATTCTGCGGCTCTGAAATTTCTATGCTTGGACTCGTTTTATCTACATATACTATTATCTTACTTGAATTCGTATTTTCAGCAAAATCTACTACAACTACTTTAATCTCGTGCGTGCCTTCGCCTAAGTCTAAGTCAACGGTATTCTTTGTCGTATTCATGTAAAATACGTTGTTAATATAAATCATAAATGTCTTTATTCCAAAATTGTCAGATGCTGTCCATTCAATAGTAAACTGTGTATTAAACCATGAATAATTATTTGGATTCGTTATCTTTATCGATGGTTTCGATACGTCAACATGCACAATAATTGAGTCATTATTAGAATTCCCAGCAATATCGTAACAAATTACGGTTATTTTACTTGCTCTCTCTTCTAGTGTCAGAGTATAGGAAGTCTCCGTAGTTGTTCCAACCAAACTATCATTAACATAAACTGCAACATAATCTATTCCATTATTATCACTCATATCCCAAGATACAGTAATAGCTTTCGTGTTATGCCATGAGTCATTTTCTGGAGATGTAATAATTATATTTGGCGGTGTTTTATCAACAGTTACGATTATACTAGCCTCATCCCAATTTCTGTACGAATCATAAGCTCTTACAGTTATCTTATGTGTTCCCTCAGATAGCGTTAACGAATGTTGTCTTGCAGATGAATCAAGGGTCGCTACTAATGTATTATCTACATAAATTTCAAATTGGTATAATGAATTATCCTCCCACGCATCCCATTTAATAGTGATTGCATCTGAATTCACATATGAATTATTTGCTGGCTCACGAATTATAATTGTTGGCGGCACATCATCAGGATAAACTACTGAATCCGATTCTAGATAAGGATTATAAACATATGTAAGCGAAAATGGTTCTGGCATGTAAAAATGCTCATTAACTAGATAAGCAGGATCGAAGAAGAAGTCACCAGTATTATCTCCAAAATCATCATCGTCCCAACCCCAAGGTGGATTTGCAGCATCATCTGGACTCAATGCTCCTGGTCCGGAACCGTCAAAAGCACCACCAATGTACTGCGTGAAAGAATATCTATACCCTTGATATGTGAATGGTTTATCATACGTTTTCCCGTTGCCAATATTAAATCTGTAAGGCCATAATGTTGTTATTATTGGAATTAAATTATAGCTAACATTTCGATCATTTCCACTACTTGGTTCCTCAGCAAATCCATAATACCAGTATTCTACCCAATCGCCACCACCAGGCGTTCCTCCATCACCATAAGCATAGACAGCATGACCTTTTGCTTCGATGAAAACTATTGGAATTTGTCCTCCACCTTGAACGCTTGTTCCATTATCAAATTGTACATAACCATCTATTGTCTCACCTTTTTCCTGAATATTACATGATGAATTTATGTACTGATAATAATCTGTGTGCGCTCGGGTTTCCATTAATTCAAAATATCCAAATTTTCCCGCTTTTCTTATAACAAACATAACTCCTTCCATGTCGTTTTCATGCTCTCCAGCACCCGCATCTGGAACATCATTCCAATCTCGAGGATGAAAGAGAGCATAAAATATGAACCAGTGAGTTTCCGTTTCGATCACTGCGTAGTAAACCCATCCTGGAACTGGATAGTAATCTAAGTTTTCCCAATTGTTGTTTCCAATGTAATCGCCATCATAATCAAATCTTGTAAGATAATCGGCTTTGTAATTTGAATCATCGGTATCTTGAACTATTTTCGGCGCCCAATATTCTGCGAGTTCTCTATATGGCTCTCTCCAGATAATAAATTTTCTTGTAACAGTATTTCCAGCAAAATCCGTTGCAGTTATTGTGAGCTCCTTAACATGA
>JAHKLH010000070.1 GCA_029856635.1 Candidatus Njordarchaeota archaeon | reverse complement strand
CCTACTAGTGCATCCATTTCGCATCCTGTTTTTGCGATTGTCTTCACAATGCATTGTACTTTTACGACATTTCCTTCTTCATCAAGGATAACCTTTACGTCTACGTTTGTAATTGGAATTGGGTGGCACATTGGTAAAAGTTCTGGTGTTTTCTTCACAGCTAAGATTCCAGCGATTTGCGAGGTAGAAGCAATATCGCCTTTTTCGATTTTTCCTTCTTTGATTCTCTTGATTGTTTCTGGTCGTAATTTTATTTCTCCTTCAGCAATAGCTACTCTAAGAACTTCTTTCTTTTTGGAAATATCAACCATTTTAACGGTCATATGCACACCAAAAGGAAAACTATGATATAGCTCTTGTAAATAATTTTGTTTTCATTTGTGGTGAAGAAATTTGGAGGCATATAAGGAGCATCATAGAAAATTCGTTGTGAAGAAAGTTCGATTTGCAATAATTACTGTTTCTACATCAAGATTTAAGCTGAAATCATCAAGGGGTCAAATAAAAGATGTATCTGGTGATTTGGCCGAAAAAATGATAAAAGAAGCAGGATATGAAGTGGTTTATAGAGATCTTGTTCCAGATGATATTGAAGAGATAAGAAATGTGCTTAAAGCTTGTAAAGACAAGGCTGACTGCATACTTTTCATAGGAGGAACGGGATTATCGCCAACTGACGTGACACCAGAGGCAATAGAACCACTTCTCGAAAAGAAATTACCAGGTTTTGGCGAGCTCTTTCGCATCATCTCATATCAAGATATAGGACCACCTGCAATGATTTCACGTGCGTTTGCTGGTGTATATGGTAAAACCGTTGTTTTTGCACTTCCTGGATCAGCACAGGCAGTTAAAACAGCCTTAGAGAAGTTAATATTACCAGAGATATCTCATATTGTGTGGCTTGTAAAGCAAGGGGGCTAAAAATGAAACTAATGAAAGTAGAGGAAGCTCTTCAGTTATTTCTGAAGCATGTTAAAATTAAAGAAACTGAAATCGAATATGTTTCATTAAATGAGGCACTTCATCGAGTGCTTGGCGAAGACATAATTTCCCCAACGGATTTACCTCCTTTTGATAGAGCAGCCATGGATGGATTTGCTGTTAAATCAACAGATACATTTGGGGCATCAGAGCTTTCACCAGTTGAACTTAAGATTATTGGTGAGTCTGAGATAGGTAGACCATTTAAAGGTGTTTTAGAATCCGGATGCGCCGTGAGAATTGACACTGGAGCAAAAATTCCCGATGGTGCTGATGCAGTTGTGCCGAAAGAATATACGAAAGAATTTGATGACCGAGTACTGATATTCAAATCTGTTGTCCCATTTGAGAACACTGCGAAGAAAGGAGAAGATGTAAAACGTGGGGAGATTATTTTGCATAAGGGTAAAATTCTTGAACCATATGATATAGCCTTACTTAAGGCACTTGGTATTTCGCAAGTACCCGTGAAGAAAAAACCAAAGATTGCTGTATTCAGCATTGGGAATGAATTAATCGAAGAATTTAATCCTAAACTCCTTGAGGAAGGGAAAATAGTTGATACAAATCGAATAATGATTTGCTCTTTAATCAAAGAAAATGGTGGTGAATGTATCGATTTTGGAATAATACCAGACGATTCAAATGAAATAAGGAATGCTCTAATTAAATCCACAAACTTCGCTGATATAATCTGTACCATTGGAGGTATAAGTATTGGTAAGAGAGACTTTGTTGCAAAAGTGGTGAATGAAATAGGTACTCTAATTGTAAGAGGGGTTGCAATACAACCAGGAAAACCAGTGTCACTTGGAGTCATTAATGGGAAACCAGTTGTATGCTTACCTGGTTTTCCTGTATCAGCATTTATCGCCTATTGCCTGTTTGTGAAACCATTAATCTTCAAAATGTTAGGCATAAAGAGAGAATACCAAATGACCGTTAAAGGGAAATTATCTCGTCGTTTGCCTGGGCGATTAGGGCGTCGAGTGTTTGTTCGGGTTAAATTAAAAACAAGGGATGGAGATATTATTGTTGAACCCTTAAAAACCAGCGGAGCTGGAGTCTTGAGTAGTTTATGCAAGGCGGATGGAATTCTTATAATTCCAGAGAACCTTGAGGGATTCGAAAAGGGATTTGATGTTGATGTGATTACCCTAAAGGATTTTCATGAGTAGTGAGTCTTTGCGTATTGATGAATGAAACTCGTTAAGAATATCTAAGTCAATGTTTAGATGATTTTTCTTCTCTAATCGTGTAACCAAATTTTCTTTTTCTTTTCATTTGTTTTTATAGCAAGGGATTTTACATGAAAGTTAGTCCAAATCCACTTGGCGACTTCATCAATGAGATAAGTGAAAAAGTAAAGCAGATAATCAAAGATGCATACGGTATTGATGTAGAAGTAAAATTTGGCCCAACCAAGGATAGAAGATTTGGAGACTTAACGAGCATGGTGTGTTTAAAAGTTGCTAGAAATCTTTCGAAAACAAAGAAAGAAATTGTTAGTAAAGCTCAGAAAATAGGAAATGTGATAGTCTCAAAGTTAAAGCATGAGCTAATAGAGAAAATCACGCCAGAACGTGGTTTCCTGAATATTCGACTGGATTATTCAAGGTATAATGCGTATGTTTTACAAAGTATTTTATCCCTACGTGAAAAATTTGGTGCAGTAAATTTAGGAAAAAATGTAAAAATTTGTGTTGAATACATTTCTGCTAATCCTATTCATCCACTTCACATAGGTCATGCAAGAAATGCTGTGATAGGCGAAGCACTTGCACGTCTTTACGAATTCTTGGGATACAAGGTCAAAAGACGATTCTATGTTGATGACATGGGAAAACAAGTCGCGTATCTAGTATATGGCTACACGAAATTGAATAAAAAACCTGCAGGAAAGTACGATCATTTCTTCGGAGTAATCTATTCTTGTACTTGTATTGCAGTAAAAATTCGCAAAATAGAGGAAGAAATTGCTAGTTTTAAGATGAAAATAAAAGAGAGTTTCTCCAAAGCTTTGGAATATCTGCAAGCCAACCTAAATAAGTTTTCATCGGAATTATCCGATGATATCTTTACAATGATTAATGCAATGAGAACCTTGCTTATAAGCTATGAAAGAATGCCAACGATTGATTGGATGCTATATTTGAAGCGAATAGTATCAAAAATCAACGAAATCTGGAAAAAAGTAGAGAAGAATAAAAAGAAGGAGGAATTCAAAATAATTACTGAAGTGAGAAGAGTCGTAGCAAATTTAACAAAGAAGTTAGAGGAATATGAGTCTTGGTTAGAAGTTGAAAGAGAAGCATTGCTAAAATGGCCAGGAATCTATATAGAAATCAAGAAAAAGATCGCTGATGAGGATCCAGAGGCCGTTGTTCAAGAACTAATGAGAAAATACGAAGCCGGAGATCAGAAAGTAAAGTCAGTATTTAGAACTGTTTGTGAATTAGTCTTACAAGGATTCCTCGAGACTATTTCCAAATTGGGAATTAAAATAGATGAGTATGACTGGGAAAGTGATTTAGTTTGGTCCGGTTTAGTAAATGATGTTGTTAAACAATTAATTGAGAAAGGATGGGCATGTAAGGATGAAACTGGTGCGATAATACTCGATTTCAGAAAAGCAATTCAATTGGATGAAAACATTGCAAGGATTTTCAATCTTGATTCAGCAAAACTCAAGAAGATATTAGCGAGTAGACAATTGGATTTACTACCACCGAATTTAGTTTTAGTTAGGAAAGATGGAACTACACTCTATGTGACACGAGACATTGCGTACAGCATATATAAATTCAGAGATGGTTCAGAAAAAGTTTTAAATGTCATTGGTGCTGATCAAAAACTTGCACAACAACAAGTGAAAGCAGCACTTTACCTCTTGGGTCTCAAAAACTATGCAGAAAATTTACATCATGTATTGTATGAGCTAGTTATATTGCCCTGGGCGAAACTTAGTGCTCGACGAGGACGATATATAACATTAGATGAAATCTTTGAAGAAGCAAGAGGAAAAGCATACATTGAGGTTAGTAAAAGATGGCCAAATATACCGGAGGAAGAAAAGGTCAGACGGGCTGAGGCAATCGCCATTGGTGCTATAAAATACGCGTTATTATATTCGGATCCAGAAAAAGTGATTACCTTTGATTGGTCACGGGTTCTTAGTTTTGAAGAAAATGCAGGACCATTTCTTCAATATGCATACGCGCGAGCAACATCAATTCTTGAAAAAGCAGGTTTTAATCTTCCTAGCGAGGCTGATTTCTTCTTATTAACATCCAAGGAGGAAAAAGAACTAATCTGGCACCTTAGCTTATTCCCAGAGATTGTAATTAAAGCCGCTATGGAAATGAAACCGAGCATTTTAGCAGAATACACGAATAACCTAGCAAAAACATATAATATTTTCTATGAACGATGTCCAGTTCTCGCTGCTGAAAAAGAGGAGTTAAAGAATGCAAGATTACTACTAGTCGAAGCTTTTAGAATTGTTATGAGAAATGCATTAAACTTGTTGGGAATCCCTGTCTTAGAAAAAATGTAGGAGTTCGATTATGATGATTATAAAATATGACTCATGCAATGTAGATAGAATTGCTAAAAAAGTCGTTAAAATACTGAAAAAAGGAGGCGTAGCAATAATTCCAACAGATACTTGCTACGGATTAGTTGCAGATGCCACAAATGACGAAGTGGTTAAGAGAATATTTGATATTAAAAGGAGACCATACGACAAACCAATAGCAGTTTTTCTTCCATCAAAAAAAGACATCTACAAGTATGCAGAAATAGATGAACTCGGAGAAAAGTTCTTGAATTTGCTTCCCGCAAGACTAACCTTAATATTTAAGGCAAAAGCAAAACTTCCAGAACCAATGATTATAAAAAATGGCAAAATCGGGATTAGAGTCGTTAAACATGTGCTTCCTACATTAATTACGAAAGTTCTTGGAAAACCAATAACAGCAACATCAGCTAATATTCATGGACAACCTCCTTGCTATGCATCATCAGAACTTATGAATATAAATGTAGATCTCATTGTTGATGCCGGCGAATTACCGCGAGTTCCCGTTTCAACCGTTATTGACGTAACTACCATACCACCTACCATTTTAAGAGAGGGCGCAATTAGTGCAGAAGAAATTGAGAAGAGACTTCAAATAAAACTCAGAAAAATGCATAAGAGTATGTAACGTTTTAACTAACTGTGTTTAAAAAGAACTTAATTATTTCATGTTATTACTTTTCCTCTGTGATGATTAATGGAGAGTAATTAATGAATATTATCATGATTCTTACTGAAGCGAGGTAACATCATTTTAAGCAACAAAAGACAATATGTTTTTTGAGACAAGTGATATAAGATGACTAAATGGTTTATTGGATGCTCGGGATGGTCGTACAATGACTGGCTTGGACGATTTTACCCGGAAAACATGGATAAGAAAGATTTTCTGAGATATTATGTTACGAAGTTTAATACTGCTGAAATAAATTCTACTTTTTACCAATTACCATCACTTTCAACTGTATGGGGATGGACTCACGTACCGCATTATTTCAAATTTTCTGTAAAGATGTGGAAAAAAATTACGCATGAAGCGCAGTTAGGAAAAGTTGAAAAATTATTAGATGAATTCATTGAGACTTTAAAGCCACTTGTGATGAAAAATAAGCTAGGAGTTATTCTGATTCAACTTCCACCTACTTTTACTAAAACCACGGGATTTGAGAAATTAGAACATTTTTTGGCATTGCTTCCATCTAACTACAAATTTGCGGTTGAAATACGTCATGAAAGCTGGATTGATGAGAGTGTGTTTAAGCTTCTTGAGCAGTACAATGTAGCTTGGGTTATCTTTGATGGACCAGAGAAGTTTCCAAAAGTTCCACCTAAAATTACAGCCGATTTTACCTATGTGAGATTTCATGGAAGATATGAAAGATTTCCTTATGCTTACATGTACAAGGAAGAGGAGTTAAAAGAGTGGGTTCCTATTCTCAAGAATATTGAAACACAAGTTAAGGAAGTATGGCTCTATTTTAACAATCATTTCAAAGCCCATGCCCCTATTAATGCTCTCAAAATGATTCAATTACTTGGATTAAAAATTGAGGATTTAACTCCACATGCACAACTTTCTCTTTTTGGTTTTCTTGAAAAAGGTAAGGGCAAATGAAAAAGTTCATTGACTTTTGTAATCTTTGTGAAAAGTTAGCAAAAATTACTGAAAGAATTCCAAAAATTCGCCTAATTGCAAAGTTTTTACGAGAATTAGATGAAGAGGAAATCACACCGGCTGCAAGAATGTTAATTGGCAAAGTTCTTCCTGACTGGAGCGAATTGACGTTAGGTCTATCTTGGACAAGTATTATCAAGGTTGTTAAAAAGCTCACTGGCGCGAAATCAAGAGATCTCCTAGAAGCATTTAGCAAAACTGGGGATCCGGGGGACATGGCTAGAATTTTATTCGAGAAATATAGGCGACGCCAAGCAACATTAATTGAAATAACACAAGAACAACTCTCGATTTTAGATGTGTACAAGGAGTTATTAAAAATTGCTCAAATCAGGGGGGAAGGGAGCACATTAAAGAAGGAAATAATTTTGACGGGTCTTCTAAATAAATTGTCCCCCCTTGAAATAAAGTATGTAATTAAGATAATCTTAGGAGAGATGAGAATTGGTGTTCAAGAAGGAACTGTTGAAATGGCTATTGCTGAAGCAGCTAGGGTTCCACTTGAACTTATAAGACGCGCGAATATGTTCTTAGCTGATATAGGAGAAACAGCGAAACTAGCTCTAACAAGAGGTGAAAGAGGATTAAAGGAAGTAAAAGTACAGTTATTTAGACCCTATAAACCAATGCTGGCAGATCAAGTTTCAAGTGTTTCTGAAGCGTTAGCAGAACATGGGGTTTCAGCATTTGAATTTAAGTTAGATGGAGCGCGCGTTCAGATTCATAAAAAGGAAAATCAAGTCAAAATCTTCTCGCGAAGATTAACCGATGTAACCGAAAGCTTACCTGATGTTGTAGAGGAAGTCATAACTAAAGTAAAAGCAACGGAAGTGATTCTCGAGGGTGAAGTAATAGCTGTGAATGAAGAAGGAAAACCGCTTCCATTTCAATATCTAGTGCGTCGATTTAGACGAGTACGAGATGTACAAAGACTCGTTAAGGAGATCCCAGTCAAGTTGTATGTATTTGATGTTCTCTACCTAAACGGAAAGGAATTGTTTGACGAGCCGTATGAGAAACGATGGGAATATCTTGAAAAAGTTTGTCCTAAGGAAATGCTAGTTCCAAGGATTATTACTAAGAATCCAGAGGAAGCAGAGAACTTTTTAAAAGAAGCAAAAATGAATGGGCACGAAGGCTTAATGGCGAAGAGACTTACTTCTCCATATATACCTGGGAGAAGAGAAAAACACTGGTTGAAGATTAAGCCATATTATACATTAGATCTTGTGATAGTTGCAGCAGACTGGGGTTATGGGCGTAGAAAAAACTGGCTTTCCGATTACTATCTTGCGGCACGAGATGAGGAAACAGGACGATACTTGATTGTTGGAAAAACATTTAAGGGTCTCACAGATGCAGAGCTCGCAGATATGACTAAGAAGCTTTTAGCTTTAAAGATCAAGGAGGTTGGACGAACTGTTTATGTGCAACCAAAAATTGTGGTGGAGGTTGCTTTTGATGAGATTCAAAAGTCTCCTAAGTGGGAATCTGGATATGCCTTAAGATTTGCTCGTATTCTAAGAATAAGGTGGGATAAAAGTCCTGAGGAGGCAGATACAATAAGCAAGATTAGAGAACTCTACCAGAAGCAATTCGAAATGAAGGGTTCTATAATATAGATAACGGAAATATCTTCTTGTAAGTAAACTATTAAAAAATTTTCTTAATTAAGGGTTT
>JAHKLH010000007.1 GCA_029856635.1 Candidatus Njordarchaeota archaeon | reverse complement strand
CATATTAATAACCCTTGATCTTCATCAATTATCAGACTATCAAAATCTAGCAGCGAATTGCAGGAAAAACATCTTATTTTTTCTTTTTTCTTTGAAAGATTACTAAACAAAACATAACACCGATAATCGACGATACAGGTAGATTTTTAAATTTGGACTTGCTAACTTAGAAATTTTGTTTTTGGAACATACAAAATTCCTTAAAAGTCCTCCTTCAGTTGCTTAATTCTTAATAACAAAATTATCTTTTCTGAAATTTCATTTTTGAATTCCCCAAGTAGCGTTTGAAATTTAGTCTTAGAACCAAGCTAGACCAGATAATTACACGTGGAATTTAGTACCCCGGCTACGCACCAGATTCTTTTTCAATATCTATCAAAACTTATACAATTATTAACCTTATGTGTTTCATCTCATATTGTCATGCATGTTTTACTACATAACATACACGTCATATACACATCATTTTTTCGCAAGTGCAATACTGAAAGTTTTAAAAAAGAAAACACCTATCTTCTGCAGAAGTTATGTCAAGGTGAGATTAGTGACTAAGTTTTGTCCGAAATGTGGAATTCCCCTTGTTGAAAAAAAAGAAGATAACAAAATATACTTAACATGCCCCCTTTGCGGCTACAGGGAAGAACTGGTCTCAAAACCGAAAGATGTAAAACTTGTTCCAAATATGGTAAAAAGTGAAATTGAGAAACAATCAGGATTTGATAAGGTTGCAGAAGACACATTAAAAATCGGCGGACACATTAGCGAAGAACTTGCTAAGGAGATAATTGAGCATTTTAGACCAGTAGAGGAACTGGAAGAATGAATTACCATGGTTCTTTTTTAAGTCCAAGCAGATATGCAATGATATTTGTTCCTACATGGAGAAAAGAGCTTAATAATAACAGGATTGCTATTTCTATCAGTGGAAAATACAAAACAGGACTTACAAAAACTATCGCAAATATTATCCATAAAGTTTGGTCAAGCACAGGCGCAGGACCTCCTGGCCTGATATTTAATCTCCTTTTTATGAATGAACCAAGCAAATCTCCAAAATGTGCTCCCACACTTTCCAAAAAAGCAATTGCTATACACAGACTAATAGAAATCGGCTCTAAAATTGGAATTACAAGCAATAATAGGTACACTAACAGACCTGCTAAAGTTCCACATGCTATTCCCGCTAATAATCCTCTCCATGTTTTATTCTTCCCAAAAATAGGCTTATTATCAAAGAATTTCTTTCCAAAATCTATTGGGGTACCCCCACCAAAAATCACAGGTGTTCCATTTGCGATATAGCTCGGGAGAACATACACTAGGCAATGAATTAAGTGATACAGTAAGTCCACAGTACCCACACTCTCATACAGAGAACAAAGTTGAGCAAAAGTATACTATTATCATAAAGAGAGTACTTAAAAAAATCGTTCCAAGTGATATCGAAAGAAGAGAAATTGAGCGCGTAGCTGCTGAGACTTTGGAGAAAATAAAAAAGATTCTTCATAAGAATATTTCTGAACCTTTTTTAGTAGAAATTCATGGATCCTTAGCTAAAGATACGTGGCTATCCGGTGCGAGAGATATTGATATTTTTGTGTTCTTTAAGAAAAAACTTCGAAAAGAAAATTTGAAAAAGATAGTGGAGATTATAGGAGAAAAACTAAAGTATAGTTATGAGTTTAGATTTGCAGAACATCCATATATTCACCTACGAGCAAAAAATTTTGAGATTGATGTGGTACCCGGTTTTTTTATAGATAAGGTCGAAAGTCCCATAGATCGGTCACCTTATCATACGCGATTTATAAATGAAATGCTAACCGATCTTCAGAAAGACCAAGTCCGCTTGCTAAAAGCCTTCTTGAAAGGAATAAATTGCTATGGTGCTGAAATTAAAATAGGCGGTTTTTCTGGTTATTTATGCGAATTGCTTATTTTAGCTTTTGGAAATTTCATCAATACACTCAAGCAAATATCAAAACAGAGAGAAATCTTCATTGACTTTACTCATAGTTGGTCCAAGAAACGCGCAATGTTTCATTTTAAATCGCCTATGATTGTCATAGATCCGGTAGATAGAAATAGAAATGCTGCAGCAGCAGTTAAAATTGAAACGCTTAATCGAATAAGGTTTTTCGCTAAATTATTTTTAGAAAAACCATCATTATCTTTTTTCTTTCCAAGTAAATTAGATATACCAGAACACCTACTCTTAAACGAACTTCAAACAAGAAACATAATATTGGTTGTACTTAGCATTAATTCTGTTGTTGAAGATATTTATTGGGGACAAGGATTAAGAATTGTAAATAAGCTTAGGAATCATTTAATTCAACACGGATTTAGGGTAATAAACATAAAGGCATGGGATATACAAAGGTACTTCGTAATTGGAGTAGAACTCATTGAGAAAGACATCAAAATATGTAAGATTGTTGGACCACCAATTTACTGCTCTAGTGAACATTTAATTCGATTCCTTGTTAAACATAGAAAGATTTGGCTCAACCGAGGACGCATATTTACGATAAAATCTAAGACAATTAATGCAGGGGAAATCATCGAGGAAACACTTAAAAAGCTAAAGCTTAAGCCATCATTTACCGAATTTAAGGTAATTACTAGTCCAAGCGAAATTTTAGAGTTTGCAAGAAAAACAAATAGTATAGAAAAACTTTCAGAATTCCTTTTTGGAGAAGTAATTAGATTCTTTCAAGAATACTTTGAATGTAAAAATGGGCTGTAAGTTAAAAATAATGGTAGCGCAGGTGCGGATAACCCCCGTTCTGTCCCGCTCCAAGTGGAAAGCGGGTCGGCGGCATTCGACTGAGCACTCGGCTACGTCCTCCTCTCATTGGACGTAGCCACATTGCTTGCTCCGCACGGGGACGGGCCGTTTCAACCAACCCGCGTCCCTCCTCGGCAGGTTAGCTCGCAGGCGGTCACCCGCCCGCTTCGCTGCCTCATCGACATTGAGACACGGGGGTCTCGTTTCTGTTCCCGGAGCCGCGGCTGTTTGCCGCGGTGGGTTACCCCACCCCGTTTTTGCGGAGCGGGGAGTTTCCTCAGGGAAAACCCCGAGGGCCGCCACCGCACCCGCGCTACCAAAATAATTTAGAGTTTTGCTAGAAATTTCAAGCTTATATAGGAGTATTCTCGAAATGACTATTTATGGTAGCAAAAATGATTATAGTAAAGACACCCGAGGGACTCGAAAAAGTCGTTATGTCCTTGCTTGAAGAGATGTTTCCTATAGGAAAAGCAAAGGTAAATGGAAAAGGAATTGTTTTTGTAGAACTTCCTCCGGATAAATATAAGGAGATTCTCAAAATCCCTGAAGTTGAAAAGGCAATACCTGTTCTGGCGATGGTTCCTAGCGAATTAAAAACAATTGTTGAAAACTCAATAGACCTTGTAAAAAAGAATGTAAAAAGAGAAGAAAAAATCACAATTAGAGTAACACGTCGCGGTACGCATTATTTCACTAGTATTGATGTAGCATCTTTAGTTTCATCCAGACTTGAAGAAATTGGCTTCATGGTGGATTTTTCATTTCCAGATAAAGTTTTATGGATTGAAATCTTTGGCGACACTGCATATTTGGGAATCAGTGAAGAGCAAAAACTAACGAAACCAAAGAGACCCGATGTTTTGAACATTTTAAGGAAGATATCAATAATTCAAATGCCTTACTTGGGAAATTTAGAGGCTGCATATCGTGTTGGTTTACGAATTGGTCGTGCAGCACAAGCTTTTGAAATTGGTGAATTAATTATTGCATTTACGAAGCCCGTGTCGGCAGAAGAACTTAATGCATTTCTTAAGGGCATTTTGGAAGGAAGAAAAAGTAGGTATGAAATTCAACTTAAAACTTATTCAAGAAGACCTTGGCTTGTTCCAATATATGTTTACGATCTTTTTCAATTACTACGAATGCGAAGAGATGAAGTTTTCATAGGTACAAGCGCAAAAGGTCAGAGTCTCTCTCTGATCTTGTGTAAAAAAATTCGAGAAATTCTAGAAAAAAGTTCACGAATTAACGTCTTATGCGGAGCAAGAGAGGGTATTCCTACGGGTGCTCTTCGTATATCTAAATATATTTTGAATTTCGCTCCGGGAATTACTTTTGCAACAGAACAAGCCATTACAGCATCAATTATCGCTCTGCTTGCATGCTGTGAAATTTCAAAGACTGACGCGCGAACATGTATATAATTTTTACCGAATAGAAAAACTTTAAAATAATTTCTTTTACTCACAAAGGTGGTGAATCCTATGATGGTGAAAGTTAGAAGGGTTCAGGGTGAATATCTTCAACGAAGGTCAGATGGAAAAAATGCCGTCCAGCAAGGGGGCGTAATATACAACCAAGGTTCCGTTAAGTCCAGTGATATTAGATCGAATTTATCCCTAGAGCTCCCAAATAAGTACCTTGGCAGACATTTAATAATTGAAGTCTATGGATGCTCCTTTGAGAAACTCAATGATACAGAAAAGCTACGAAAAGTCATGATTTCCGCAGCAAAACGTGCAGGAGCAACAATTCTTGGTGATTTCTTTCACAAGTTTAATCCACATGGTGTAAGTGGTATCGTGGTAATCGCGGAATCACATATTTCAATCCACACATGGCCCGAATACGGATATGCAGCAATCGATATCTATACATGCGGAAACATAGATGTAGAATTAATTAAAAGAGAATTACTTAGTTTTCTACAGCCTGCATTCTTTATGGATATTGAACTTAAGAGAGGACTCCCTTTAACTGAAGTTAACCAGTCGCGGGACTAATATTCACTATTGCCTCTTCATCTTTTATTTTTTTATTTTTTCTTCATCCTTCGAACAAAATGTGACTAAAATGCTATCCGAGCTCTTAATTCCTGCTTATCCAATGTTTCAGCTTCCGTTGTTTAAGAGAAAGAAAGTTATAATTCTAGGAATCCCTTATGATTCTTCACAAACTTTTGCTGTTGGTTCTCGTTTTGCTCCTGATGCAGTAAGACTTGCTTCTTGGGGACTTGAAGAATTCTCATTCCTACAAAGAAAGGATGTACGAAACGCAGATGCAAGCGACTGGGGTAACATTGTAACTTCACCTGGAGATTTTAAGGAAACACAGAAAAGAATCAACCAGGTTCTTAACCAAATTGATCCAAAAAGACTTTTAGTTTTAGGTGGGGAACACACAATAACGTTAGCTACAATATCTTGGTTAATACATAACAAAAGAAGGAAGATATATCTCGTTCTGCTTGATGCCCACAACGATTTTGAGCAACATTACTTGGGGAATAAGTGGTCTCATGCTTGTGTGTTGCGGAGAATTTTTGAAATTCTTGGTCCTGAGAATATTTGTGTACTAGGTTTACGAACCTCATCTGAAAAAGCTCTAAAGGAACTCGAAGAATCTGGAATTAAGTACTATACTGCATTTGAAATCAAGGATAATGAAAGCATTTTACAAAGTGAATTAAAAAAAGCTGATGTTGTATCCATTGATTTTGACGTTTTTGATCCTAGCTTTGTACCAGAAACCTCATGCCCAGAGCCCTTTGGGTTGGACCCATTCGTCGTAGTTAAAGCACTTCTTAAAAGTCGTCCCATATATATTGACTTAGTTGAAATTACTTGCTCCGTAGCTACTTCACCTACAGCCATACTCGCTGCAGGAATAGCCCGAGAATGTATTTTAATCCTAGATCATTAGCAGTATGTATTAATTGTAAGAAATAATGACTACATCTGCTTAAGTGCATCTTTTTTTAATAAAACTTTGAAAAAATGAAATATACAAGTGCCTGAAATGAAAGATACGCCTGCACTAATCTTAGCCGGCGGTTATGGAAAACGACTCAGACCATTGACGCTTGAAAAGCCGAAACCTCTTGTTGAAATCTATGGAAAACCTATTCTAGAATGGCAGATTTTATGGCTTAAACAGCAAGGGATAAGAAAATTCATCATTGCCGTTGGCTGGCTTGCTGAAAAAGTTCAACAATATTTTGGTAATGGATCAAAAATAGGAGTTAACATTCGTTATTCTATAGAAAGGGAACCTCTAGGTACGGCAGGTGGCATAAAAAATGCAGAGAAGCTAGTAGAAGACTCAGAAATCTTCTTTGCTTTCAATGGTGATATAATAACTAATCTTCCATTGAAACCATTGTATGAAACTCTCCTTGAAAATGATAATTTTATCGGTGTGATCGGATTAGTTCCATTAAAAAGCCCATATGGAATTGTACAATTTGAAAAGAACCGAGTAACTGCATTTATTGAAAAGCCACTTCTCAAAAACATCTTCATTAATGGAGGCATGTATTGCTTTAGAAAGGATATTTTTAATTATCTTCCAGAGCGCGGCGATATAGAGAAAACAGCGTTTCCACGACTTGCAAAGGAAGGAAAACTAGGATGCTTCACATACTCACTTGATGAACATGTGTGGATTCCAATTGATACTCATAAGGATGTAGAAGCTGCCAATAAACTTATCCCTGAGCTTATTACGAAAGGTGTTCTTAAAATATAGCTAATACCATCATTAATCATAGAAGTGAACCATAATTTTTTCTTTGCGACTATTTTTCAAATAAAGTTTTTCATTCTTTCTTAGTATATCTCGGTGATAGTAACATGATTTTGGATGAAATCGCTGAGAGCGTTCAAAAATATTTCAGGACTCCGATCTATAGAAGAATGATTGAAGATATTTTAGCAGCATGCGAACTAACTAATGATTTCTGGATGCTTATAAGATACTCTCACCAACCAACACTAATTGTTTCAAAAACGTTGGAGGAATTCTCTAAAAGAGGGATTATTTCTGTTAAAAATGGATGCGTTCATCTGACTGAGAGAGGTCGTGAGTTGCTTAAAAAATTAGGAATTGGGATGAGAATTTACACTTGTAAGAATTGCGAAGGACGCGGAATTGACGAGAAGCTCCTTGAAATTGTACCAGAATTTGTAAAAATTGCCAAAGAACGACCAGTTCCCATACAGGAATACGACCAAGGATATATTACTGTGCGTTGTACATTAGCCCGTGTTGCACTTATGGATCAATTTAATGACCTCAGGGGAAGAGAAATCATCGTTTTAGGTGATGATGATTTAGTTTCGATTGCTGCCGCATTAACTGGCTGGCCAAAAAGAGTTGTGATGGTTGATATTGATGAAAGACTTATAAGTTTCGCTAATAAAATTGCAGATGAATACGGATTAAAACTAGATGCAATCACTCTTGATTTAAGAAAACCACTACCCGATAATTATGCAAGAAAGTTTGACACATTTGTAACTGATCCCCCAGAAACAGTTGCAGGAATGCGAGCATTCATTGGTCGTGGACTATCAGCACTCAAGGGTGTGGGGTGTGCTGGTTATTTTGGATTAACCACGAGTGATTCCTCACGTTGGAAGTGGGCACAGATCCAAAGAGTCCTTCTTAACGAGTTCGGTGTCGTCATATGTGCCATAATTCCTGATTTCAACCTTTACGAAAACTGGCCATATATGGAAGAAATTAGAGGTTACAAGGAAGCATTCGTAAAAACATTACCGAGGGATATCTGGTTTACTAGTGCATGGATTCGCATCGAAACCCTTCCGGGATATAAAGCATTTACTGAAGAAATCGAAGGTGATATTTACTTTGATGAAGAAAATGCTTCGACGTAAATTAGTCACAGACACAAAGAGTTTAATTAAATCTTAGGAAAAAATCCTAGGAATTTTTTTGCATTTTGAAGAATTTGTTTCCTCAATTCTTCTTCTTGCATTCCCCGTAGTTGAGCAATCTTTCTTACTAGAGGAATTACAAACCAAGAGCGCAATTTTATACCACGAAAAGTAAAAGGTGCGTCTGTTTCTGTTAACATAATTTCGATTGGCGCTTTTTCAACAACAATATGATGTTGAGCTTGGAAAATATAGCATGGGTTGATAGAAATAAAGCACTCTGCATCGCGAATATCTCTCAACAGGTCTAATGGACCACTATACCAATGGAAATTCGCTCTTACATCATGCTCAATTACCATCTTTAATGCAATACGCCACAATCTTGTCGCATGGATATTCACTGGCAATTTATATCCCGCCGCTAATTCAAGGAATCTTTCAAAGAATTTCATTTGTTTTTCAATTGCGGGCTTTTTAGCATCAATACCAATTTCCCCTAATCCTCCTCCATATTTCTTTAATTCTCTGATTAATTCAGCAATCTTATCAATTTCCTTCTCATCGAATTCATTCACACGCCACGGATGAATTCCTATGAATGGTACGACCATTGGTTTGTATCTTTCCGCTAATTGTAGTGTTTTAAAAGAGGAATCCACATCTTCTGAGACCGCGAACACTATTATGTTGCTCTCAAAGGTTCTCTTTAGGTCATCCTCCGACATGAGATAAAGATGAGCATGCGCATCAACATACATCATAACACTTAACACCAATTTTAAAATGCGAGAAAGTTTTCAATTTGGAGAGACATTGTGGTGCATGTTGTGATAAATGAGATTAGATGCAAAGTCTTAGATGCTTTACCAAGAGACGTAGGACGCTTAATTGCTCGACTACCATTACCAACCATGAAAACACTTGGAATTACGACAGGAGAAGTAATTAAAATACAGAATCGTGATAAAATAATTGCAGCATTCGCTTGGCCAGACAGAACATTCCTTCAATTTCAAAATGAACATACAATTAGATTAGATGAAACAATGAGGCATAATTTGAATGTTAAAGTAGGTGATTATGTAACTGTATCAAAGGCAGAAGTATTAAAAGCTAGAAAGATTATTGTCGCAAAACCAAATCCGCACGTTCATATAATGCCACAAGATATTTTGCGCGAATTAAACGGAAAACCCGTAGTTGCCAGAAATATGTATTTAATTCCATATCTTGGAAGAAAGGTACCAATTTACATCGTTAGTACTGAACCACAAGGAATTGTTCTAGTACACGATGGCACTTATATAGAGCTTGTACTTAGAAAGGTACTCCGTCGACGTGCTGTAACTTTTAAAGATGTCGGTGGACTTGATCATGTAATTAAGAAACTTCGGGAAATTGTTGAGCTTCCGTTAAAACATCCAGAGCTTTTTGAACGATTAGGAATAACACCCCCTAGTGGCATACTTCTTTATGGTCCGCCTGGTTGTGGAAAGACACTACTAGCTCGAGCATTAGCAAATGAAATAGATGCATACTTCATCGCAATTTCTGGGCCAGAAATTGTTTCAAAATTCTATGGCGAGAGTGAAGAACGCCTTAGGAGAATCTTTGACGAAGCGAAAAGGAATGCTCCTTCAATTATCTTCATAGATGAGATAGATGCTATTGCTGTTCGACGTGCAGAAGTAATTGGCGAAGTAGAGAAAAGAATTGTCGCCCAACTTCTTGCATTAATGGATGGACTTGAACCTCGAGACCAAGTTATCGTGATAGGAGCAACAAATAGGATAGAAGCAATAGATCCTGCATTACGTAGACCTGGAAGATTTGATGTTGAAATTGAAGTTCCTGTTCCCGATGAAAGAGGAAGATATGAGATTCTTAAGATTCATACACGAAATGTGCCATTAGATAAGGATGTTGATCTACAAAAGTTAGCAGAAATAACACATGGTTTCGTAGGAGCAGATTTGGCTGCATTAGTAAAGGAAGCAGCAATACGTGCACTGAGAAGATTTCTGAAAGAAGAGAAAATAGAAGTAGGCGATCCTAATCCAATACCGCCTGAAAAGCTAAGCAAGTTAAAAGTAACCATGAAAGATTTTATGAATGCACTAAGAGAGATTAGACCTAGTGCAATGAGAGAAATTGCCATTGAAGTTCCTAAAGTACATTGGAGCGACATCGGAGGATTAGAGGAAGTAAAGCAAACATTACAAGAAATCGTAGAATGGCCTATAAAATATCGCAAGTTATTCGAGCAATTTCATATTGAAGTTCCAAAAGGTGTTCTTTTATTTGGACCACCTGGTTGTGGAAAAACATTGCTTGCAAAAGCAGTTGCAACTGAGTCAGAAGCTAATTTCATTGCCGTAAGAGGCCCAGAGGTACTCAGCAAATGGGTAGGAGAAAGTGAAAAAAGAATAAGAGAAATATTCAGAAAAGCAAGAATATATGCTCCTTGCATCATATTTTTTGATGAAATTGATGCAATTGCTCCCAGGCGTGGCATGTTTCCAGGCTCTGCAGGTGTTATAGAACGTGTAATTTCACAATTATTGACGGAATTAGACGGAATTCAGACTAGAGGCGACGTAGTAGTAATCGCAGCTACAAACAGGCCTGATATTCTTGATCCCGCATTATTACGCCCGGGAAGATTTGACCGCGTCATTTATGTGCCCCCTCCTGACTTTCGAACTCGAGTGGAAATACTGAAGGTTCACACGAGAAATATTCCTTTGGCAGAGGACGTCGATATTGAAGATTTGGCGAGAAGAACAGAATTCTACTCTGGTGCAGATCTTGCGGCTATAGTACGAGAAGCAGCGTTAAATGCTATAAGAAGAATTGTTTTACGAAAAGAGAAAATTCAAAAAGTTACTGCCGAAGATTTTGAGTACGCATTAACCAAGATAAGACCCTCGTTGAGTCCAGAAATATTAAAGTATTATGAAGAGCTCAAAGATTATTTCCTTAGACGTGTCTTTCGTGTAAGGCAAAGAGAAACTGAAACAGAGATAACCTAGTGTGATTCTTATGAGTCTACACCCCATTGTGGCTAATGTATGGATACTTCGTGGACTTGGTGCAAACATCTATATCATTGAAGGTGATGAAGGACTCTGGTTTATTGATGTGGGTTCTCCTGGTAATTATTTTAGAATATGTGATTTACTTGAGAGGGATCTTGGAATAGCCATAGAAGACGTTATTCAAGGAGTAATTCTTACTCATGCGCATCCAGACCACATAGGCAATGTTAGTGATTTTGCAATAGAAACTGATGCCAAAATTTATATTCATAAAAAAGATGCTACTTTTTTGGATGTTCCCAAAAGAAAATTGGTTCTCTTATCTGGTGGCGAAGAAATTAAAGTATTGGGAACAGCAAAAATAATTCATTCTCCTGGTCATACGCCAGGATCATGTGCTGTTCTCATGAAAAGAATTCTCTTCTCCGGTGATACCATTGTTGTTAGAAACAATAAACCTGTACTTCCAAAGCGCGAATTTTGTACTGATTTTCGACAAACTATACTTTCTGCAATAAGCCTTACTGAATACAGATATAATGTCTTGTGCCCTGGTCATGGATCACCAATTCTCGAAAATGCAGATAAGGAAGTTAAGCTCGCTTCAGAAGAGTGGAAGAAAATCCTAGAATACGTAGATAATAATTCGATAAGGAAAGAAAGTATACTTTAATTTTGAGGTAAATGGGGAAAATGAATGAGGTATTGTGCAATTTTTCTAAGTAAACTTAAGGAAAAAAGACTGAAAGAATTAGCAGACTTTGTAACAAAAAATGCAGGTGTGATAGTAAATGATTTTTACTTTGTGACAGCAGTAGATGGAGAATACATCGTAATATTGGGGTTTGTTATTGAGACAACGCTTCGTTTGGATGAAATCAAGAATCTTCTGGAGGAATATGCTAACAAGAGAAATATTAAAGTCCTAATTTTCTCCCCATATGAATTTGTCGTAGAACCCTTCGAAAAAGGAGCTGAACAACTTGCTACATCAGAATTTTTCTAAGATACTTTTCCTCGCAAGATTTCTTCTTCTGTCCTCCTTGCAATTATTTCGATGCGATAACTTCCCTTTGTTGCTTTTCTAATCTCATTAGACAATTGAAGAAAAAGACCTGCTGGGACCTCTGCAATTACATTAACGGATCCATCATCTAACCAATCTGCTTTTAGTACATTCCCATAGTGTGCAATAAGAGAATAAACCTTACCAGAATAAGCTGGTGGAACCCATATACGACACTCAATTGCTTCAATACGAATGGGCATTATCATCTTTAATGCATCCAATACTTTGGGAAGAATAGGTCGAATATCCTTAGCTAGGGGATCTACTACAATATGAATCTTCTTATCTCCAAGTTTTATTCCTGCAAATATTTTCTTAATTGCTTCTGATATTTTCGACCGTGGATAAGGTGCATTTGTAGCGGGATTAATTGCGAATTTTGCGAGAAAATTCACAATTTTGTTAATTTTCTCCTCTAATAATTTGTCCCTTACTTCGTCAGGTAATTTTAATTCACCATCTTCGAGGATCCATCGTGTGGCATATTTCTTTAATTCATCTTCTTCAAGCTCTTCAACTTGCCTTCTGATTTGTTCTACTTCCTTTTTTGTTGCTCCACGTCCTTTCTTTTCTTGAAATTTGCTTAATGCTCCTTCAAAGACAATTTGCCTCAAATCTTGAATGGATGCTAATATTCCCTTTTGCACATCTTTAAAGACTTCTTCAATTACAATAACTTCATCGGGACTTATTTTCTCTCCGCGCTTATATCTAACTGCAGCCCATGGATCAACTATGATTTCGAACCTTTCTCCACGAGTGTCCTTATAAGTTACGAGAGTATATTTACCTAAATCTAACTTTTTTCTATCTCTACGAAATCCTCTTTCAGCCATTTTAATCTACCAAAATCAAAGATAGTATTGCATACTTCTAATTTTACAATAGACAATAAAGTGAAAAGTAATCTTCTGCATCAACGTGAATTGTTCTAAAAATCAGAAAAACAAGAGATATCGTAAAACCTACTCAGCAATATAGACATACAACAAAATTAAGAGAAATGCCATTGCAAGTATAATCCACATTTGCCAGGTAATATTAAGCAAGTATGCTATAATACCAACAGTAATCCCACTTATTGCAATTGTTATAAAGCCTGGTCGTTGCCGCATGTATTCCACAAAGGATCCAAAAAATATCAGAGAGAAAAGGAACATTAAAGCCAGGAGAATAACAGCTAATGCTTGAGAAAATACATTTTCATGCGAAAAAATTGGATGAATTGTGGGTCCCACGCACCAGGTTGCATATATAACTAATCCAAGTGCAATCATGAAAATTAGGGCGAGAATAGCATTTCGCAACCAATCACGGCGAGTGACAAGCTTCATTTAGCTCACAAGCGAAAACTCAAATTCTAAAAACATCTGATTTAAATTTGCTTAGCGATATCGCCTATGATAAGGCGAGACCCAATTGTATTTACGCATTCTACGACTTCTTCCAAAACCACACGCTGCACAATATTTCTTCTTAACATTATATGCTCTTCGTCCACATCTTCTGCATCTAATGTGAGTTGGAGATTTATTTCTTTTTCCAAATGATGGTGTACCCTTAGTCATCGTTCCTCCCTATCTCAAATTCCTTCAAATATTTTTCAAGGATATTTAAACTTAACATTATCACTTATGGAGGGAAAACCAAAAAGGTGACATTATCTCCTCTCACTATTATTTTCCCGAGATCTTTTGGTTGTATATTGGGATTTAGACTTATTTCTTGTGCAGAAGATAAGGTGAGATTTAAATGAATATCAAAACTTTCTAGTTGACCACGAACGTACTTATTTCCTTTGAGTCTCACAATAATGTATCGGCCAAGATTAAGTTCTAGGAAATCTCTTGGTCTTAAAAATTTCTTCTCTGTGCTCACTCCTCCTCTCCCTTACTTTTTCAGTGATAATTATCAATAAAAAGTTTCTTATATTCACCATGCTTTAATCTTCCGTGCAGACAATTTTTTAATAATCATCCTCAACAGACTTGTTGCATCCATTGCTGGAGATGCTATTAATCCCCACTTCGTTTCGCTGAAAGCAATATTCACCGATGAAAGAAGCTGTTTCATGCGTTTTTTTAAATTATCTGGTACACAAGCAATTAATGCATTTTTTCCCAGAATACTACTCGCTAATATGCATGGCATATTCAGTTTTTTCCTTACATTGATGGCAGCTCTTATTAAGTATTCCTGCGGAACATCGATACGTGCAATAATTATTTTTTCTCCATCAATCTCGTAAACCTCCGACTTTACAAGCTCTGGCACAAACTGTAAAATTGTTTTAGATAGATTTCTAATTGCTTCTTGTTGCGCTTTCCATTCATCAAAGAATCTTTCAACCGTTTTTGGTAAATCTTCTGGAGTTACACGAACCACTGCACATGAATCCCTTAACCATTTTTCCATCTCAGTGATATACTTGTACGCCGCCATTCCCGCGACAAAAACTAATCTTACAACGCCATCGTGGATTCTCTTAGTTCTTATTATTTTAATTAACCCTACTTCTCCTGTGGATTTTAAATGTGTTCCTCCACACGCTTCTGCGTCCCAATCGTATATGTAAACTATTCGAAGCTTTCCTGACGGGACGGCTCCACCTTGGTAGATTCTATATGAATATTTCTTTTCTGCTTCAGTTCTGCTTAGTTCCTCAATGATAATTGGTCTATTTTCTAAAACTATTCTATTTGCAAGTTCCTCTATTTTTCTTATCTCTTCCATGGTTAATGGTTTATAATGGGAAATATCTAATCTTGCACGTTCTGGGGTCTTATCTGCTCCTACCTGCCAAATATGTGGTCCGAGAACAATGCGCGCTGCAGCATTTATTATGTGCGTGGCTGTATGATGCCTCATCATGCCTATTCTTCGCTCCCAGTCAATTTTACCGTAGGCTTCCTTTCCTTGAATATTAGCATCAACATTCTGTTTTACTTCGTGAATGATTATATTCCCGAGTTTAAAAACATTTATTACGTCATATCTTCGCCCATCAATTATTAGTACTCCAGTATCACTATGTTGTCCACCTCCTGTCGGATAGAAAACTGTTTTATCCAAGATTACATATTTCTCTTTTGCTAATAGCACTTTACCTCGAAACTCCCGCGCATATTGATCCTTGTAGTATAATGGAATCGTTTCTGGCAATTTGTCTATAATGTCTCCAAGTATTTTTCTTGCTCTTTCTTCTGGTGTTTCCTCTTTTTTCTCGCCCATCTGCGAGATTTTCTCAAGACGAATCAAATCATAAAAATTCGGGGGAATTTCAACCTCGACGTTAAACTTAGATGCAACTTCCTTTACACTTTCTGGCGGAATTCCATGACTAATATATAAATCCCTTAGAATTTCATATCCTATTCTCTTAAGCCGTTTTTTCTTTAAAATTTTCTTTATTTCTGCAATACCTCGTTCAATAGTGTTTTTATATCGTCTCATTTCGACCTTCCAAACATCAATGATTACATCACGTGCTTCATTCAATCGCGGATATATTCTGGAGAAGTATTCAATTTGTTTTGATAATAGTTCCTCCCAATCAATGTTAAATTTGTACGCTTCAGCTAAGCTTAAAGCTCTTCTTAAAATCATTCGAAGATTATAACAACCACCTACATTTGCTGGTAATGCACCATCGCATACAGCGTAAGCTACAGTACGTGTATGATCTAAAATAGCGTATATCGCTTCGATTTCACCAAAGGTGTCCATGAACTCTCTCATGTCCATTCCAAGACGCTGAGCTAATCGCGTGCGTGTCTCTCTAAATCGCTCCGGAGTTTTTGGATCGACAACAGAAAATTTTGCATATTTAATTAATAGGTTCCGATCAACTTTTACTCCTACTTGCTTTATCAGCCAACTGAAAACTGGTCCAAATGTTGCCTCATATATCGTAGGAGTTCCCTGCATAAACCAAGATATTCTCTCTAACCCCCATCCAACATCAAGAACCTTAATTTTAAGTGGTTGATAGCCAGAATCTGTGAATTCATACTGCATGAAAACTCCATTTACAATCTCAAGACCAAATGCAAAGGATTCTATTGAAGGACCCCAATTGCCACCACCCATCCATGTGTCTTCCTTATACGTAAGCTCTTCTTTAGGAATCTTCAAAACTTTTGTAAGGAATTCAAAATTTGTTCGAATGTACTCATCCTTCCAGAAAACTTGCTTATCAGGATAATTAAATGCGTGTTCTCCACCCATATAGAATGTCGTGAGATGCCTTGCCGTTCTACCTATTGCATCGATATCAGACCAGGCACCTCCGAACCGAATACATGGTTGCGGAATCACAAGAGGATTTGCTGGTGGTTCAACAATACCTTTTACTACCCATGGTTGGAAAACCGCTATTGATGCAATAGTAAATTCTAAATCATCTCTCCAACGTGCAACAACAGGAGCTGGAGAGATATATTTGAACCCATGCTTTTCAAAAAAGGAAACCCACTCTTTGATAGTCCTCTCAAGATTCCATGTTGGATCCCTTATAATTCCAGGAAAACGATATTCACCTTCGCATTCAGGATCTCCACATGTCTCTCTTTCGGTGTCTAGCGTCCAAAAATATTCACCACATACTTTGCATTGGTTTCTTACGAAACCAAACTCTTTGAAAAACGGAATTTCGTATTCTCTTGAATCAACAATCTTCTTAAGTTCTTCTTTGGATATCACAAATAACACCAAATTATAAACCCTCTTCTCGAATAAACTTAATTCAAAGGATATAATTAAGTCACCTCATCATCCTTATGCAGGTCTAGTTCTAAAAACATATTCGTAGCTTGATTAATAGACATCAATCACAAACTCAGACTAGTAGTACTCTTGTGATTCCTTTTTAAATCTTATTAAGCATTGTGCTATTGGGTTAAAATTATGTCTGCAGATGTTGTAGTTGGAGGCTTCTTCGGAGATGAAGGGAAGGGTAAGATCGTTGCTTATTTAGCTATTCATGATAAGCCAGATATAGTAGTACGAGGAGGAGTTGGCCCAAACGCTGGGCATACAGTAGTTTGGAAAGGAAGAAAATATATAATGTCTCAGCTTCCCTCTGGATTTGTTTATGAAAAAGCTCGATTGTTAATAGGGCCCGGTGTATTGCTCTATCCACCTAGATTGTTTTATGAGATTATAGAATACGAAATCAACCCTAAACGCATCTCTATTGACAAAAACACCGGCATTATTGAAGAGATTCATCGCCAAATTGACCGTCAGACTGGAAGAAGAATTGGAACCACTGGAACTGGCTGTGGACCGGCAAACGCATATCGCGCTTGGAGAAAATTAAAACTAGCAAAGGATATTCCCGAGCTAAAGCCATTTATCACTGATGTTCCAGAAGAACTTTGGAACACCATCGACAACGGTGGACACGTACTCGTTGAAGGAACACAAGGAACATTTCTAAGTTTATGGCATGGCACGTATCCGTACGTCACAAGCAAGGATACAACAGCATCCCAGATTTTGGCTGATGTTGGTTTAGGTCCAAAACACGTTCGCGATGTAATTGTAGTTTTTAAAGCCTATACAACCCGCGTGGGGGCTGGACCATTAGAAGGCGAAGTTCCCATAGAGAGATTTAAGAAGGTTGTGCCGTATGGTAAACCTGAAGATGAAAGAGGGGCTGTCACCGGTAGGCAAAGAAGGATTGCTCCTTTTAATTTCAAACTAGCAAAGAGAGCATGCAAGTTAAACTCCGCGACTATGATTGCACTTACACGTGTGGATTTGGTCTTTGGTTGCCGCGGTGTAAAGGACTATGATAAGCTCCCTGATGAAGCACAAGAGTTTATAAGAAAAGTTGAAAAAGCGACGGGAGTTAAGGTTAAATTAATTTCAACGGGGCCAGAAGTTGATGAAATAATAGACTTACGTTAATTTTTGGGATTTACCATGGAAATTTTTGTTGGTGTGTGCCGTTTCACTTCCCGTCTCTTGAATGAATTTAAAACACTTGAAATTCAACAAACTTTTTACAATATTCCCGCGAGAGAAAGCACCATAAGGGGATGGAAAGAAAAAGCTCCCAAGGATTTTCATTGGTGCTTCAAGGTTTTCCAAGGAATAACACATCCCGCTTCAAGTCCAACCTGGCGCCGCTATCGTAAAACTCTGAGCGAAAAAGAAAAAAGCTTAGTTGGTGACTTAAAACTCAATGATATCACAATGAAATTCTGGGAAAAAATGCTTCTTATCGCTAAAATACTAGATGCCAAAGTGATGGTTGTTCAAACACCAGCATCATTTAAACCAACCAATGAAAATGTGAATAATGCCATCAAAACATTCAACTTTGTGTTAGATAAGCTTAAGAAAGAAAACATTGCAACGATTATTGGATGGGAGCCTCGAGGCGATTGGCTGAAAAATCCGCAAACAATTAAAACTGTTCTTGAAAATTGTCCAGGAGTGATTCATATCGTCGATCCGTTTTTCCATACACCAGTTGAACTGAATAAAGTCGCATACTTTCGATTGCATGGAAAACCATACTTAAATTACAGGTATAAATATACCGATGATGACCTTAATCAATTAAAGAAGTACGTTGAGCAATTATCGTGTGACGCTGTTTATATAATGTTTAACAATGTTTATATGGAGACAGATTCAAAACGATTTCAAATGTTGCTTGGGTCGATGTAAAATGGAAGGTATCCTCATTTCATATCAAATAATTCCAAAAGATAAAAGAATTGAAGCAGAATTTGAATTAAGTGACCTCCTAATGTTACTTGCAAAGAAATATCCCGGAATTGATAATATTGACAAATTCCTCGTGCACCTCCCCTTTAGAGGTCTGCTTTTATTGGACCTCAGTGATTATGTGAAAAATCTAAGTAATGAAGAAAAAATAGAATTAAAAAAACTTTTTCTAGAGGAATTTGAAAAAGCAAAAGAAGAACAAAGAGCAAGAGCTATTGTGAAAGTAGTTCCCTTTGATAAGCTTGTAAGAACCGACCTTGTGGAGATTGAGAAAGCCGTCGCAGAACTTTCAACCAGAATTACGGGAAAATGGAGAATTACATTAAGAAGAAGAGGTGACGTTAAATTAAAAAGAGAAGACATCATAAAAGCTGCTGCTAAGCCCATAGATACAAGCAAATACCCTGTTGATTTGAAGAATCCGGACTTCGTGGTTTATATTGACATAATTGGGGACTTAACTGGAATTTTAATTGCAACAAAAGATGAGGCAAAGAAACTCAAACTGAAATCGTAACTACATTAATAAATAAGTTTCGAGTATTATAATTAACATTTTCTAGACTTATTCACTAGTAATAGTGAATTATT
>JAHKLH010000069.1 GCA_029856635.1 Candidatus Njordarchaeota archaeon | reverse complement strand
TCCGAATAGTAATAATAGAGCTAAGAGACCTAGTACTCCAGCAACTGCATAGTAATTTACGAGTCCGGTTTGTGGTCTTCTAAACAGATTTGATAAATGAACGCCAAGCCACGCTAGTCCTCTGTACACTCCATCAACCACCGTATTATCGAACCAGTACATGAAATCAGAGAATTTTACTGCAAGCCACGCTAGTCCTCTGTACACTCCATCAACAATAACGTTGTCAAACCAACGTAGAGCTCTTGCAATTCCATATGCAATACAATTCATTGTGAACCAATAAATCGCTTTATCTAAGTATGTTTCATTAAATAGGAATTTGTGAATTCCTCTCAAAATTACTGGTCTTGTAAATGCCTCTGGAGAAATCTTTCCAGCATAGTATACTGAATAGTTCAGCAAGATTCCAATTAAAGCAATACCCAAAGAAAGGCCCATTAATGCAAATCCCGGAAGAATTTCATGAGTCGAATGAGTTTCTACGTGAGTTAGTGCATATGCTTCAGGTAGATGTTCAAATAATGTTTCAAATACATGCGTAATTGCATTCAGAATACCTATAACAATACATCCCGCCGCTAGAATCATGAGTGGAACAGTCATTACATATGGTGCTTCCTCAGCCTCCTCAGCAGCATGTGATCTTGGCTTGCCAGTGAATATTAGGAAGAACCATCTGAATATGTAGAAACTTGAGCATATGGCAATAATGAATCCGAGCAAGAACAATAACATGGATGGACTCATGTTTGCTGCATGAAGTATTTCTTCTTTTGAGAAGAAACCAGATAATGGTGGGATACCTGATATTGTTAATGAACCGATTAGGGCAGTAACTGCTGTTATCTTCATCTTATTCCACAATCCACCCAACATATAGAGATCCTTTGTCTCATGTGTTTCGTGAAGAACAGCTCCAGCATCAAGGAACAAAAGTGCCTTAAAGAAACCATGAACAATTATGTGCAACATCGCGGCGGCGAATGCGCCAATACCAAATGCAAACATTATGAATGCTAGGTGTGAGATTGTGGAAAAAGCAAGTACACGTTTGATATCGCGAGATGTTATAGCGATAAGACCTGCCCACACACCAGTTATAGCGCCTATCCATGCGACAAATTGAAGAGGCAGAAAACTAATTCCCCAAATTTCAATTGGGGAACCATGTACGAAAAGTGGGTAAAATCTAGCAACAGCATAGACACCGGCTTTTACATAAGTAGCGGCGTGAATCAATGCAGAAACTGTTGTAGGACCGACCATCGCATCTGGTAGCCACGTACTAAATGGGAGTTGCGCACTTTTACCCATGCATCCAATGAATAATAACATTGCAAGTATACTACATGTGTATCCAGGTAATGCTCCAGTCATCGCTTTTTTCAATATGATTGGAATATCCCATGTTCCTGCTCCTACGGGAGGAGGAAATATAGCGAGAACCATACCTGCCATGAAGAATGCGTCAGCAAATCTTGTTATAACCAATGCTTTTGTTGCCTTTCCAGCATTTCCAGGATCGGTCCACCAATAACCAATTAATAAGTAAGAACATAATGAAACTAACTCCCAGAATATATACATCTGCCACAATGAATATGAATAAACTAATCCTAGCATAGATCCCACGAATAATGTGATCTCAACCCAGTATCTAGGCAATGCCAATCTGCTCTTCTCCTTCTCATGAGACATATATTCGATGGAGTAGACTAAGACCCACAGTGAAATGAAGCTTACCACGAATCCCATAAATGCAGATACTGGATCAACAAAAATACCATAATTGAATTCAAGTTCACCAGCTTTTAATGCTAGATAGTGCTCTTCGTACTCTACGCCTCCCAGAACTTCGAATAGTATTCCAGCCGATATTATTAATGACACAAGCACAGATAATATTGAGAGTATGGCTCCCGCATTTGTTTTCTTATATTCAAGGATTGCTACTAATGGTAGCACTATGAGTGGTGTTAAGAATACCCACCATGCTAGTTCAACAAACATCATTCGCACCATATATTTAAATACTTTTGAAAAGCGAAATATTAATTCAAAGCTCGGTTTTTAGTTATCGTTAATTAGAAAAAATATTATATTGTTGCAAATTAGTGAATACCAACACCAAGAGACTGATAGTACAATTAGAAATTCTAATTCAAATTAAAAACTAAAATTATTATTGTGAAAAATCAATTCTAAGAATTCAGTTTTAAAAGCATTTATCCAATCATGTTGTAGATCGCTGCGGTCATTAAGTTCGAAATCAGTGCTGGGAATATTCCAAACAATAGAATTGGTATCAATAGTGCTGCCTCTGGTAGAAGAGCACTAACTGGTGCCTCTTTTACTTTTTCGAGTTCAGGATGTAATTTTCCAAGGTATGCACGTTGAATGAACCAGATGAAGTACGCTACAACAATCACTGGCGAGAGAAGTACGAGGGCAGTCCAAGGCCATGGATTCCAAAGGCAATTAATTGAGCCAACAAATAATGTAATTTCTGCTGAAAAACCTACTGTTGGTGGCAAAGCACCAGCACTAATTGCACCGAATAACCATAGGACGCCGGACCAAGGCATTTTCCTTGCTAAACCAGATAATTTCGAAATATCTCTAGTTCCGGCCCAGTGATGTGTCACACCAGACATAAGGAAGCAGAGTGATATCACAACACCATGCGCAAACATTTCGAGAACTGCTCCCGCTAATGCCATTGCTGCGAAGTCTTTTAATTCTTGAAACATACGTGCATAAGCAGCAGCAACTGCAGCAAAGAAGACTAGAGACATGTGACAGATACTTGTGAAAGCAACTAAATACTTTAGATCGCGTTGCATCATTGCAGTGAATGCAGAATAAATAGAAGCGAATACAGCCAAGGGAATGAAGTACGGCCAAACTAATGCATAGAATCCATCAGGTAATAACCAAACTAATCTAACAAAGCCGTAACCACCCATCTTAAGGAGTAACCCAGCCAGCAGTGCAGATACTGGTGCTGGTGCTTCGCCGTGAGCAAGAGGTAACCACGTATGAAGTGGAACTACGGGCAATTTAACAGCGAATCCCCAGAAAATTAATGCTGTTGCTATTGTTTGAACATCCTTGGCGATGGATATTGCTGATAATCCGACGATTCCCAATTCTGTAACTGAGATGAATTCAAATGTTCCTGTTACTGCATACAGATAGATGAAGCCTAGTAACATTAAAACGGATCCCACATGCGTGAATATGAAGAACTTAATTGCTGCGTATCTCGCTCGTTCACGTATGGGACCCCATTCTCCGATAAGGAAGAACATTGGAACTAGAACTAGCTCCCAGAATAAATAGAATATAACGAAGTTAAGAGCAACGAATGTTCCAATTACACCTGTTTCGAACAGCAAGAATACACTGTAATAGAATCCTTTATTGTGTTCAATTTGATAGTATGCAGCCCAAGCTGATATGAAACATACGATTCCGCATAATAATACCATAACAATGCTTATTCCATCAGCACCAACATGATAATAAATGCCCACTTGAGGCAACCATGGATGAATTTCCTGAAACTGAAACTCCGCTGTATTTGGATTAAAATTGAGTATAAGTATCACTGAGAGAAGCATTTCGATTAATGAAATTAAAATTGCAAAGATTGATGCTACTTTTTCATGTTTGAAAGCGAGTAATGCGGTGATTATAGAGCCTATTAATGGTAGTATTATCATTACTGACAATATATGTGACATAAGCAAATCTATCATTAATACCACCAATAATGATAAGTATCTTTTATAATAGTATGGTATTTATTTAACCACTACATAACATAGAAATAAAACATATCAGAACAAGAGAGTTCTGAAAACAGCGGGAATGAAGACACCTAAATAAAATTAGAGAATTATCAAATGTTTTTAGAATAGATAAGGTTAGAGGCATCTAGTTAGAAATAAATACTAATTTACTACTCGACAAGAATTAGATTTTCCTTAAGTTTATCAAATGGCATGTGATGATATATACCAAACACGCAAGATGTCAGATCTCTGTATTCAAACTCCGCCATCTTCACATAATAGAATACAAAAGCTACGTTCATCGCAAATTCTATTCTTATTTTCTCAAGCTTTTTACGAATTAATCGTTGAGTATAGATGTATGCAGCGGTTTCTCCTTTTTCTAGTAGTATATTGATTATGTCGCGGTACTGAAAGAGATAAGTTCTAATTGTTTCGCGATCTTTTGTTGTCATTAATTTTCTTAGTGTTTCAATAGGTATTTTGTAAGAAATGGGTATTAGTGATTTTTCAATAGTATCTGGGGGATACCCATAAAGATAATTTGAAAGAGCAATCATGACATTTGTTATATCTAGCTCAATCCCAGTAACTTCCATAATAATTGCTTGTGATGCTTTTGGCAATTTTTTAATACTTTCTAACAACTTTGTATAATAGATCCTTTTAAGCTCACTTTCAAGAAGAAGCATTGATTTATTCTTCAAGATTAATTCCCTATTCGTTGCAGATATTTCATTAAATGGGGGATGTTTGATAAGTATTTCAAATGCTTCCTCGAAGGTTTTTTGAGTAAATATTTCATTTAGGTTTAAGTCAAAGACATCAAGAGTTGGAATTTGTTCCATGATTGTGTAAGTGCCATGCAACTTTTCTATTAAACTGGATAATATTAACTCAATTTCAAATTTTCGCATGTAATTCTTTAGAAATTCGGCCAAGTTTGGCGGAGAAATTCCATACAAGAAATCAACCCTCTTATAAAACTCATTAGCAAATACTCTTTGAAAGGCTTCTGGAACTAAAGGTATTCCTCTGATTTTTTCTGCGTAAAAAGTATTAGTAAGCTTATCCACGAATTCCAATAAGCTTTGTGACGATGCAAGTTCAAGTATTTTCTCCTTTGAAAGCAAATATCTTTTAAGTCCATGACACCTGACAACAACATAATCGCTCATTCTCCTCGCCTCCTAGCAATGATATCTCTCACGATTTTAGTACGAATAAACTCCTCAACCTCAAGTTCTTCTACAATTTCGCTTAACTTCCGTAGTTGTTCTTTCATTCTAGGTATTAGAACTTTTTCTAATACGTTTACAATTCTATTTGTTCTCTTGAGATCGTTAGTAATATATTCAACGCTTACCTCAAATATGATGAGTTTGAACATTGCGTCAAGTATTTTATAGAGTTCATCGGCAATTTCTCTCACGAGTGGGGGCATTACTAGACCAGATTTTGGTTTTTCCTCTATTTTCAAGGTAGGTGTAGGAACACCCATGATAATACGAGGTAAAATTCTAACCTTTAATTTACCACGAGTTATTGCAGTTGCATGACTAATTGTTTCTCTTCCAACGAGACTATAAACTCTCAAGAAACGAATGAATGCTGTTTTAAATAAATTCAGAACTTCAGCTCTGATTTTGCTTAACTCATTAATTCTCTGTTTCAAATTCTTAACTAATTCATCTCTTTTTTTCTCAAGTAATCTATGAGCAGTCTGAATTAATGATAATCTCTTCTTGAACTCCAAAAGAAACCCCTTCGTTGGGACAACCCGCATATGCATTAATAATCACCAAAATTCATTCATTTTTAAATGAACCTAGTTTCAATTTGGCAACTTTTTTTCCAAGTATTATTGGCCAAATAATTCCAAGGAAAATCGCAGTTATAACAACAAGAATCACAGATAAAATTTTGTTTTCTTTAATAAACGGCACATAAGAAATGGAGAAGATTAAAAGTAGTATAATGAGTATCTGAACTGCTATAAGTATTGTAATGTAGTATAATATTACTCTTTTCATACTCACTCTCATATAAGCCCCATTTTCATTTAAACCACTTAACATTATTTATTAACCAAAATGAAACCATGAAATAAACTATACAGTAATCCAGATAATCAGGGCAACCAGAACGCCATAAATACAGACTCCCTCTGCAAGTCCCAAATAAATCAAGAATCGTCCAGCAAGCTCTGGTCTTTCTGCTGCAGCAGCACACGCAGCAGTTCCTACCTTAGCAACGGCGTATCCTCCGGCGGCTGAACTTCCAATTACTGCTAAGGCCATTGAATAAAACTTAGCAACCTGTGCTGTAGTCTCTGTTGTGCCTTCTTCTTGAGCAAAGATCGGCATGACAAACATCAGTAGAAAGGCAATTGAACTGAGCATGAATAAATATCGCAATCTTTTCATGAATGTCACCTTACATCGTAATGCTAAAAAAATATTCCTTAATTTTTATGTATGGTATATAAATCATCAAGAGTGTTAATAATTATTCAGAAAAGTAGATATTTTGCGTGATTTTATGAGAAGTATAATAAACATTAGAAATTTAATTTTTATTGAATATATCTTATTCTGTTGCTAAGTTGTTATAAAAACAGGAAGTATATGTATAAACTGTATAGTCATTTACATAAAGTATAATTTTATATTTTTGGTATGGTCGCAAGGGAAATATGATGACAATCAGGACAGCAATTAAATTCAGGCTAAAGGCTCCGACAGACGTAGAAAATTTCATAATTTTTGAATTAGCTAGGAAAAAACTGGTTCAACTAACTGTTCCTGAGGAGCAACTAAAGGAGATTAATGTTAAAAAAGAGAAAGAAAAATATTATGAGCTTAAAAATAGATTAAAAGAATTGTGTGATGAACTCTTTATAAGGCGCTTAAAAAAAGCGAGTTTGGATGAGATAATTGCTTATCTTGACGTTTCTAAGATCGAAGAGGATCTCGAAAAGTTTCGTAAGAAGATAGACGAATCTCTTGTAAAAGTTGCCGCTGAAATTGACTACAGTAAAATTGAAGAATTATCTCGTTTGACAGCAGATATTTTCAAGAAGAGAGAAGAGTTGGCGAAAGAATTCTATCCGATCGCATGCAAGATAAATACTGCATTGGACGCATTAATTAAGATAGCGGATATGAAGCAATATGCAAGGAGGGAAAACGCTAAATATACTTTTCTCGAGGGATGGGTTCTTGAAGATAAAATATCTGAGTTAAATAGTGTTTTGAGCACAATTGAGAAAAGGCATAAAGTTAATATTTCAGTAGAGTATGAGAAAAAGGCAGAATATCTAGAGGAAGCACCTACTCGTATGGTCGCACCACAAGCATTATCACCATTTGCATCAATTACACGCCAAATGGGAACACCTGCAGCTTATGAAATAGATCCAACGCCAATAGTTTGGTTCTTTTGGATTCTAATGTTTGGTCTAATGTTTCCAGATTTTGGTCAAGGAATAATATTAATCTTGATGGGTCTATTTATAATGAAAAAGAAGGAATTCTTTGGATTTTCTGGAAAGAAAGTTGGTATATTACTAGTATGGGGTGGAATTATTGCATCAATTTCGGGACTATTACTAGGAGAAATATTTATGGTTGAAGTTAAACCGCTTCTTCCGGGACTTCATGAGGGTTGGGTTGAAGAACCAGAATACATCCTACAGTTACTAAAAATTGCTATCTTATTTGGAATGTTTCAAATCCTGGTTGGACTTATTCTCGGAATGTTTATTAATATCAAGCGAAAAGAATACTTAGAAGCAGTATTTGGTGTTCGAGGAATTGCAGGAATATTATTGTTCTTAGGATTAATATTCTTCGGTGCGAAGTTCCTTGGAGCATTAATTCCAAGAAATATACGTGAAGCACCATGGTTCCTTAATCTCTCAATTGGAATGCTAGCTTTGTCTATTATTATGATTATGATACTGCCAAAATTGGAGAAAGGGTTGTCATTTTCTGATGCTTTTGGAGAATTAATTGAGGCAGCTCTAGCATTTATTGCGAATACATTCTCGTACATTAGATTAGCTGGCTTCGCGTTAGTTCACTTGATGCTTGCAGTAACAGTTACTAAAATATTAGTTGCAACAGTTCCCCTTTGGATTAAAGGTCTTATGGCAGTATTGCTTAATTTTATAGCATTAACTATTGAATTACTAGTAGTAGCAATTCAGAGCACGAGATTAGTACTATATGAGTTCTTTACTAAGTTCTATCATGGAGTTGGTAAAGTATTTAGACCGATCTCAATAGAAATTTAAAATATAATAAGAATATCTCTTTTTC
>JAHKLH010000068.1 GCA_029856635.1 Candidatus Njordarchaeota archaeon | reverse complement strand
GTAATTGAAACCAATCATGAAGTTGAAATCAGAAAAATTCGATCTTTCACAGAGTTGGCATCGATAGTAATAAAACATGTACTAAATGAATTAGGAACTAACTTTAGACAGTTATTAGAGGATCTAATGAAAAAAGGCATAACACCAAAACCAGAATTGCTTCATTTTTATCTCCAAGAGAAGGAGAAAATAAGTAGATGGAAAATAACACTCGCATTACGTTTATTAAGAGCTTGCGGAGCATTTCGAACAGAGCTTAGATTGACGATCCCGCCAGAGTCGGATGAGGAATTCATATTGCGGATATTGAGAGAAAAAGGAGCCATAACTGTTGGAAATCTCAAGAAATATTTGCAAAGAAGATTTGGTTTTTCTATAAAGAGAATCGATGAAATACTAACTAATTTGATACTTGCAGAAAAAATAATTTTACATCCACAACTTCCAAGGAAAATATTTGAAATCTTTTCTAAACTAAGAACATTGCCTTTTGAAGTAGCCACAAGTGAAATAGAAGATTTTGAAAAATTATTAGAATTGGGAGAGAATGTAATTGAAGTTCAAGATAAAACAGTAAAAATAAAGCAAATTTTCCCAGACGACGCACTAATTATGGTAAAACGTTAGGTGGATCTCCAGTCAATTACTTTTCCATCACTGCGCAATAAAATGATTGGTATCAATTCACCACAGTGAGGACATCTTGGCTCATCTATGTGAACTATTATGTCATAAATATATCGTGCTATTAGTAGTTTGCCGCAATTAGGACAAAATGTTGATTCGTATTGTGGATCCCAGACATTTCCTAAGTAAACCCATTTAAGTCCTTCTTCCTTCGCAATTTTATAGGCTTTTCTAAGAGTTTCAATTGGTGTATTTGGTGGAAGACCATATTCTCTGGCACGATAAGCTTCAAAGTATCGAGTTAAATGCCATGGAACGAAATCTCCTAAATCGTCTTTAATTTGTCTTGCAATGTACCTTAGGCATTTTTCACTATCATTTACACCAGGTATGACTAGCGTTACTAATTCCACGTGTATTTTCTTTTCCAACATAATTTTAACGTTTCTCCAGACATATTCGACCTTAGCACCATTCGTCCACTTTTCGTGTGTTCCGGGACATGCCTTTATATTCACACATGCAGCATCTAAACCATGCTTTATTAACAAATCTAGTGCTTCCTCTGTCATGTATCCGTTTGTCACATATGTATTAAAATATCCTTGCTTTTTAGCCAAGGGCATTACATCTAAGGAGTATTCAAAAAAAGATACTAACGGTTCATTAAATGAGAACGAAGTTGCATGCGTATTTATTCTCTTCATGATAGAAATAAACCTTTGAGGAGCCATATAATTTGGTGCTGTATCAAGCGGAGAGAACATTGAAATTTCCCAATTTTGGCACCAAGGACACTTGAAATTACAACTCCATGAACCAATAGTTAAAGCGTATTTTCCAGGAAGAAAATGAAAGAATGGTTTTTTCTCCATGGGGTTGTTTGAAATACTTGATATATCCCCATACGTGAGAACGTAAAGGACGCCATCAATATTCATCCTTGTTTCACAGAATCCTGTTTTTCCCTCTGGTATAATGCATCTTCTTTCGCATGTTAAACATTGAACGCGATTTCCTCCTAGATCAGACCAAAGTCGAGCCTCACGTGTTGTAGGTAATTCTAGAAGTTTGCTAATTGGCAGATTACCTCTTTTCTTTTTCCACATTTGCTTTCATCTATAAGTAGGTTAGAATACTCTAATTTTTTGAAATACATCTTTAAGATTCTTAAAGAAAGAAGTATTATGTATTGAGTTGAGAAAGCAACCAGCCGGGGTTCCCGAGCCTGGTACGGGGCCGGACTTGAGATCCGGTGGCGCTTTTTGCCTCGCGGGTTCAAATCCCGCCCCCGGCACCAAAATCCTAGGAGAGGAATTTGAATAGTCCGCTTTTAACAGACTTTAACAATTTCTCTGGGGGATTTGGTGTAAGTTTAAATGTTGTAATGAGGTCTTCTTTCCTCTTTACTACTTCTTCAACCTTAGCATTTTCTGCCTCGAATTTGAGGATTTCATTTAACTTAACTGGAACTGATACTAAGCCTGTTTTCCAATGCATTGAAAAAGGTGCTCTAACATCACCTTCTGGTTTAAGACAAGACCAATCTAGTAAAATTTTTCTTCTTCGTAAATCGGCATGTGCAACATCGCTTGTCGTTATTGGTACATCAAAGATATTTCCGTATTTCTCGCGAAGTTCATCATACATCTTCTGAAGTTCTGCTTCTACATCTTTTTGAATTTGTCTTACCGCATCTCGGTAAATATCAAATGGTCCAAGGGGTTTTTCAAATGTACACCAAATTTGAAATCCGCGTGAACCACTAAACTTTACTGCTGGAATTATTTCATACTTGTCTTCAAGTACTTCCGCAGTTATTTTTGTTATTTCCTTAACGAGTTCAAATCCTCGCGGATCCTTTTTTAGATCTTCTCCTGCATCAACATCAATGACCAACCAGGTCGGATGGGTTTTGTCATGAAACGTGTGAACATAAGGGATATAATCAATTGCATGAGCATCTACATATCTCATGAGTGTTTGCTTGTCCTCTATTCTATGATATGTTTTTGGTCGGTATTTGGCATATCTCGAGAAAATCGGCTTAACTTTGTGTATTGGATCTTTCTCATCTGAAAACACCTTAACGACGGAGACTGGTCGTCCACGTAAAAAGGGAAGAATAGCATCAGCTATTTTTGGATAGTACCATCTCGCTAGCAGAACCAGCCGGTACGACATATTCATTTCTGGATCATAACGTAATTTTTCCCATGCGATTTTTCTTCCATCTTCAGTAACAATCCATTTTCCTCCAACATTTCTTGCAAGTCCTTCGCTAACTAACTCTCTTAATGCAGTAATGATTTCCTGTTTTGTCGCTCCACAATCTCTATTTATTTTCTCGTAGATATGATTCAAATCCACAGTTTTTCCAGGTGCTTTTATTGCAAGTAACAATAATACACGATCTTTAACTCTTTTACTATTTTTTAAACTCATCTTTATATCCCAAATAAAATAAATGACAGTTTGTTGACTAAAAATGCGAGAAAAAGTGGCGCCAGCGTATCATCATTTAATTGTTAAGTATTCTAGGAAGCATTGGGACTTACTAAAGAAGCTCAGAGAGGAAGCAGTAAAAGTAATGAGACTTCTAGTCTTGCATGGCTTTAATTGTATACTCTACGGCTCTGTTGCGAGAGGTGACGTTTCAAGTACTAGTGACATCGATATTGCAATTCCGTATTTAATCAATCCTCTTGAGTTAGAGGTTTTGCTAGAGACTTTTGGAATAATTGCACGTGAAATTATTATGGCAACGCCTAAAACCGCAATAAAAGGTGTTATTACGCTCAAATCTAATGTCATCATAGAGTTTCCACTAAGTAAATTTTCCAAAGTTGAGGAAGAATTTTTTAGATTTACGGGATGTATGTCCTTGAATGAAGCTGAAGATTACAAAAAACGAGTGTGTGGAGTTGATAAGAGGCTGTGTTTTATAAAACCAACCGATTTTGGACATGAAGAGTGGTCAATTATTGGAAGAGAGCATGAGGTTGCAAGACTTCTGAACATAAGTATAGCAACAGTACGTGACCGTGTAGAAGCTTTGACCAAACGAGATAAAGTAGGGAGGACAGGTATTTTCTGGCGCAGACTCCTAAACCCGGATGAGGACTGGTTTAAAGTACTAGAAGAAGAAAGTGCTAGAAATCCAGCCATTAGAAGACTTTTACAATCATGAATTCATCTTGGTTTCTTAGCTAGTATCCATCCTCTTCTTTTATCTCTAATGACTTTAATGACATGAAAGCCAACAGAGGAAAGCCGCCTGCAAACGCCCTCTAGGATTCTCTTTCTTCCTCTTCTTTTGGATGCATGTGGAGTGCCTACATAATGAAACAATAAGCCGCCTCTTCTTAGTATACGAAACAATTCAGCATAGAAATCTCTCGAGTAAAGATATCCGCTTTCATTTGTTAATCGTGGTGGATCGTGAAGAATTTTATCAAATGATTGTGATTTAAGTTGAGGAATTATCTCAACAGCATCTCCCACAATTATTCTTACATATCTGAGATGAGAACTCCACGGGTTAAACTCAGCAAGACGTAAGACGTTTTCATCTTTTTCTATTGTAATCACTTTGGCTCCGAATTTTATCTCCCATGTCGCCGTATAACCAAGTCCAGTACATATATCTAGCACTTTTTCTTTTGGTTTTATGTGCAATAATTTAACTTTTTCCCTCGCTTCTCTCAAAGGAGTTGTGTCTTTGATTCCATGCATGTGTATTCCATCTATTTCGATAGTTGGTTCTACATCCTTTGCAGGTACAACCAACTGATAAAAATGCCTATCAAAAATTGCAGCACGATAAATATGGTTAGTTGCGGGATCTATAACACATACTTTCCTTGGTTCATCAAGAATGTTGTGCAATTCATTTAGAGGTACTTCGATCTCTTTACTTTCAAACTCAAATGTAAGATGTTCATCATCAACATATGCTGGGATATCTCCATGTTTTCCAAGCGACACAGATATACGAATTTTTCCCCTTTTTCCAGAAATATTTTCCAATTCAAAGCCCGATAATATTGGCCAGTTTATAGGCTTGAACTCATATACCCTAAAACTCATAGTTTATTCACAAGTATTTTACTTCTCCTCAGGGGGTGGTGTAATTTTTTCCTCGTATGCAATTATGGTATCAATCTCATCAATATGGGTAATAAACATTCTCCTGCAACATTCCTTAATAATTCCAAGATCATCAAGAACTTTTCCTGGATCTTCTCCTTTTTCAACACGTTTCTTGAATTCCTCCCATAAGTGACCAATAGGCTTACCACAGGTAAAACAACGAACTGGTATTATCATAACAACTCCCCTTTTCATAAGTTAATTCGCAAAAAATTTATTAATCATGATTTTGGTTAGTAATGTGGTTACAAAGATAGTTTTTGATACAAGTTCCCTGTTGCGTGTTCTTAAGACAGGAAAAATTTACGAATTAGTTATAAAGGATGACTTACAAATTCTAACTACACCAGAAGTAGTGAGCGAATTAAAGGATGAAGCAGCACAAATTGCTTTTGAAAGTGTTAAAGATAAAATTATCGTGATGAGTCCCCAAAGAGAAAATGTTACTCTTATCAGAAAAATCGCCAGTGAAACAGGTGATAAAATAAAATTATCCAAGACAGATATAACAGTACTTGCACTTGCCTATCAGGAAAAAGCAAAAGTCGCAACAGAGGACTTTGCAATTCAAAATCTGGCTAAAAAACTTGGAATTGAAATTTTATCGGTTTTAAATCGAAGAATCAGAAAAAGAATCATCATAAGAAAAAAATGCATGGTGTGCAAAACAGTTTATTCTGTTGAGCTTGACGAGTGTCCAGAGTGTGGTTCGAAAAAATATATCCTTATCAGAAAAAAGGTAAAAGAGTAATCGTCAACTAACCGCATCATTAATTGACGATTGAATGAACTCTTAAATACTTGCTCGAAAGAATGTTCCGAAGAATTAATGATGAACGTGATGGTCATTCTTAATCCAGGTAAGCATGATGTTCGTGGCATTAATCATATTAATGATCGTAGGATCCATTTTTCTAGGAGTACACACTTCAAAGGAATTACTTAAACTCAAAAAAACATCGCAAGTAAGATGGTTAGAAAAATTCGAAGGAACTTTCTTTGCATATTTTCTTGCGGTAATAAATTATGCCGTCGATCGATTTGAGAACTTATTTCATGCGATAAGAGAATTGACACTAATTTTTCCCACTGTTGGTAAAAGATTTCATGAAATTCTCATTTCAATGGAAACTATAAATCTCTACAGGATCAGCGAAAAAATTAATGATAAATTTCATAAAAACACAGCACTCCTTATAAACGAAGCAATAATTAATCCACAACATGTGATTCAGAGCAAAAACCTGATTTTAAGATTTGCTCAACAGATGATCGAAGAATTAGATTTTTCAGCAAGAAATATAGACGATATGCTCAGCATTTCATTCTTTAGCGGATACTTCTTACCCAGTTTTGGAACGATTTTTAGTATACTTATAGGAATACCTTACATTGCTCCAATCCTTTTACTCGTAACCTTGATAATAATTTCAAAGATTTCAAAGAGAATCGTAACACAAATTCCATTTATCTAAATTTCTCTCTCGTCTCTAATGCTAAGCTTCTTCTAAAACGCTCATATTCATTTGGAAATGCACGGTATAATATTGACAACTGCGCAGCATCCTGAAACACACGCTTTACTCCTAATCCCTCTGTAGCTATAGTTTTATGAATTGGCCAAGGACCATCAAGTCTCAAAGCCTTAACTAAGACTCTCTCAGGTAATGCATCATCAAGATCCCTCTTATTCAATGCAACCACTATCGGAATTTCATCGAATTCTTGACCCAAAAACTCCTTTAATTCACGAAATGAATAAATGTTCTCGGCTAAAGCATCTGGCGAGCTATCAACAACAAAAATTATCGCATCAGCACCCTGTAATATTATCTTTCGCTGTCTCCTATGACGACGTTGTCCCGGAACAGTGTACACATCAAATACGACATTTCCACGCAGTCCGAATGGAACATAATCAAAAAACAAGGTTCGACCAGAGGGATCCTCAATACTCTTTATTTTGCCCTTAATCTTCACCCTTAATCTATTGTATAATGCCTTAAGCATAGTAGTTTTACCACTAAGACTGGGACCCCAGAAAACAATCTTAAATCGTATACGTCCCTGAGAATCACGATATACCATACTCTCCCCCACGAACTCTCCAACAAAAACAATAATCAGTACACAACAAAAATATTTTTTGCAATAATAAAGAATTAAAATATATGACCACCAAGAGGAAGAGAAAAACAATTTAAAGTTTCACATAATTAAAGTTTATTTCTTACGAATTCCACTCCTTCGCGCACCAAAGCTTCCAACCTTCTTACCTGGAGGTGCATGCTTAGAAACACACTTTGGCTGACCTGGACTCTGTGATCGTCCACCACCGAAAGGATGATCCACAGCATTCATTGCAACACCACGGGTTCTTGGCCATATATGTGCTTTTCTACTCCATTTATGGTACGCATTACCCGCCTTAACCAAAGGTAATTCTGTTACACCACCGCCCGCTACTACTCCAATTTGAGCTCTACAATTCGAAGGGACTCTTATTGATCTCTTATTAGGCAACTCCAACTCAGTAAGACCCTCTTCTAAATGTGCTTTTATTACAGCATAGCAGCCCGCTGCACGCATGAATCGTCCTCCATCACCAGGTATCTTCTCTATGTTGTAAACAAAGAAACCCTCTGGTAATCTCCACAAAGGCACGGCATTTCCTACATCAATCTCAGCATTTGGACCAATTTCAATCGTTTTTCCAACATATACACCCTCAGCGGCAATAAGCCATCGCATTTCAATACTTCCATCTTTTCTTACAAATCGCACTAACATCAGCGGCGCTTGACGGCCAGGCTCATGCTTTATTGCAACAACACGACCTTTGACAACATCTTTCAATGACTCTTCCCAATCAGGCAATCTCGCAGGTCCAAATCGTATATTTGGTGGTGCCCTAAAGTTTGGAGATTTTCCACGACCGTATCTCTGTGCTCTTATACGTTTACCCATTTTTTCTCACCAAGCAGCATCAAAAGTATCTTACATAAAGAAGATACTTAATGATTTAATTTTTGTAAAGTAGGTGCTTATATATGAAAATCACTGTATCATTAATAAAAGCAGATGTAGGTTCTGTCGCAGGGCATGTAAGAGTACATCCAGAACTGATAAACGTTGCCAAACAAAGTTTAGAAGAAGCAAAAAAGAAGGGCATAATAATAGATTACTACGTATTCAACGCCGGAGACGACCTAGAATTACTCATGACACACACAAAAGGAGTTGACAATCCCACAATTCACGAATTAGCATGGAACACCTTCCTCAAAGCAAAAGAAAAAGCAGAAGAACTACATTTATATGCTGCCGGACAAGACATACTATCTACAGCATTCTCTGGCAATGTCAGAGGAATGGGTCCCGGAGTAGC
>JAHKLH010000067.1 GCA_029856635.1 Candidatus Njordarchaeota archaeon | reverse complement strand
TCAAGGATCACAATGTTTGCAAACATACCGGGTTTTAATTTGCCATAGTTCCTTAGCTTAAGAATGCGTGCGGGTTTTAACGAAAATGCTTCAATGATTTTGCAGAATTTTGTTGCCGAGAGATTTAATTTTTTCGCTAGCGAAAAAATTAAAGGCATGAAGAACTCAATGCTTGCGATTCCTGATGGTGCATTTTTAAAATCAGATTTTTTTTCTTCTTTTGAATGAGGTGCATGATCTGTTGTAATACAATCAATCCACCCATTTAATAGACCTCTTATAAGTGCATCTCTATCTTCCTTACTCCTTAATGGTGGATTACATTTTGCCCTCGCACCAATTTTTCTCCCGTAATTCTTTGTTAGAATTAGATGATGTAGTGTTATATCTGTTGTAATTTGTAACCCGGATTTTTTAGCGTTAATTATCTGCTCAAGTGCAGCTTTTGTTGAGATATGTGTAATATGAATTCTGTATTGTCGTTCCTTAGCTATTTTCAATACCGTATTAACTGCCTCAATCTCTGCTTTGCTTGGTCTACTCTTCTCAAAGGAATCATAATCAGCTCCATTTTCTATAATAAAGTCCGGGTGTTCTGCATGAACTATGAAGAAAGTTCCCGCTGGATACTTCTCGTTCAAAAATAATTTAAATTGCTCACGATTATACAAGTACACTTTAAAGCCTGGACAGAGATCTCTTGCTTTTAAACTTTCGGAAGAGCTAGTTATTAACATCCAAAGATCGAAGTCAACATAAGACTTTTGCTCAGCAATTTTTGCTTTAGCCAGAAGTTGTTCAACAGTATTTATAGGTGGAACATTGTTTGGCATGTCTACGACAAAGCAAACTCCTCCTGCTATAGCTGCTTTACTTCCACTCTCCCAATCTTCTTTATACTCTTGACCAGGTTCTCTAAAGTGTACATGGAGATCAATTGCGGCAGGTAGTGCAATTTGTTCTTGTGCATTATAAATCGCATCAACATTCCTTATATAATATCGAATATATTCTGATTTGACTAATCTAACAATCCTTTCTTTCTCTATTAGAATATGTGCTCTTGTGAAGTGGTTTTTTCTTGGAATCATTACGTTTCGAATCAAAAGCAATGTTCTCGCCATGCTCATGTATTGAAATAACATTCCATGGTAAGCACAATATATTATCCATATTTGGAGATAAAAGATGTCAAAACTAATCAGGGTTGGTGCTGCCCAAATTGAACCAAAACTCGGTGATTTGGAAGCAAATAGAAAGAAGATTAAGAGCTTCATTGAAAAAGCTGCTAAACTCTCAATAGATCTACTTGTCTTCCCAGAGTTAGCCAATTCTGGTTACAACTTTGCTAGCAGAGAAGAAGCAGAAAAATGTGCTGAAAAAATTGAGGATAGTAGGACAATAAAACTTGTTGAGGATCTTTCTAGTGAGTTTAACATGTATATTGTTCTCGGTTTTAACGAAAAAGGCGAAGACGGACTTTATAACTCGGCAGTTCTAATTTCTCCAGATAAAGGAGTTTTAGGCGTGTATCGTAAAGTTCATTTATTTTATCGGGAAAAAGAAATATACACGCCGGGCAATAGCTTTTATGTTTTTGATACGAAAATCGGGAAAATAGGAATTATGATTTGCTTTGATTGGATTTTCCCAGAAGCAACAAGAACACTTGCTTTAAAAGGAGCTGAAATAATTTGTCATCCTGCAAATCTCGTGTTACCCTATTGTCCAAAAGTAATGCCATGGCGTGCCTTAGAAAATCGTGTATTTACAATTACTGCTAACAGAATTGGAGAGGAAAGAGACTTGCGTTTCATAGGAATGTCTGTAATTTGTTCACCGAAAGCAGAATACTTAGCAATAGCATCTCCAAATCTCGAAGAAATAATATTTGCAGACATAAATCCAAGTTTAGCTAGAGATAAGAAAATAACACCACTCAACGACATCTTTCAGGATAGACGCTCAGACGTTTATTTCTCGTGATAATGTTTTCCAAAGCAATTGTATCCAATAGAGTAGCTAAGGAGTCTTAGTTAAAAAAATGCTATGCAGAAAATTATAAGAAGCAACACTGCAAATGCTTGTATTGCGTTAAAAATCCTATTACCTACTTTTTCTTTCATGTTTAAAATGGCCCATAATACTTTTCCGCCATCAAAAATGAAAATTGGTATTGCGTTAAATATTAGCAGAACGAAATTTAGTGCGTATCCGTAAAAGAACGTTAGGTAAATGTAGAAAGCATGTATTGGTTGTAAAATTCTTATCTTTGGCTTATAATACTGAAATAATTCCACACCTAAATAACCCCACTTGCTGTTTCTTGGATGAGAACTTAAATGAATGAGCACAATTCTATCTAAAAGATAAATTACCACCAAACTGTTAGGACCTGCATTTCTAATAAAAATGATTACATCCTCTGGTGATGCAATTCTTGTGTTATTAATTCTAATTATAACATCCCCCACATGTAATCTGTTCCATGCGGGACTTTTTTCTATGACCCTAGTAATTAAGGCTCCTTTTCCTTTTTTGAAAAATGGTGATACAACAACGTTAAAATTGATAAGAAAAGAGAAGGCAATAATGGTAAGCAAAAAAGTGGTAAAAATTCCCGCTGCAACCATCTTTGCATACGATTTAAGCAATCTCTTTTCTCCTTCTATTAGTTCATCAAGATCAAGCTCTGGTACTACATAGCCACCTAAGAAGAATGGAAAAATATAAAAGATGCCTACAGATTTTATACTCTTCTTTTCTATTGAGCACGAAATTCCATGAGAAAATTCATGGAATAATATGGATAACGTGAGAACAAAGACAAAAATCATTAATTGTGGAAGTGGAATTGTAAAAAATTCAAAGATGCCTGTTTGTGCGCTGGTCATCTTTGGTGTATGGAACCCCTCGATAATTTTAATTAGTAGATAGAATAAAGAATAGAAGATTACAGGAATACTTACAACTAATCCAGCAATTGAAAAGTATTTCACAAAACGAGGATATTTTTGGGAGAAAGTTATGATAATTTTTCGAAGTTTCTCGCTTCGTATAATTATCACAAACGGATATATTGAGATACCATATTTAGTAAGTTTTTTTCTAGTAACTAACCAAAGGAGAAACCACACCAATGAAATAATTATTAATGTTATCATTTCCTCAGGCAATTTACACAATATGCTGGACAAATATTCAATAATAAACATCCTAAAGCATCCCTGAACTTTAAATTTCTATCTAATTCAAAATCTTTGTTGAGGGAATATAGTGATTATATTGACTCCTACACTCTCCAAGGAAGATCGTTGGGAAGTAATGAGGGCTTACATAGAGGAATTTGGATTTACGAGGTTCCATATGAGGTCTTTCGATGATTTTCTGGAAAATGACATTCGAAGAGTCATAGAACAAAATCCTTATGTGGATGCAGATGTAGGTTGGCGTATATCATTCCTTGTTCATGATCCTCAAGTAGGAAAAAAGAGAGTTCGTGTTGAAATCGGAGATGTTCCAATGAGCATTGAATTCACTGGTACAAGACGAGAGGTTACACCACTAGAATGTAGACTACGACGACTAACATATGCAATTCCAGTTTATGTTTATGCAGTTATAGAGAAGTTAGAAGATGAAAATGGAAAACGTGTGTGGAAACCCGAAGATAAGCCAAAGCGTATAAGACTTCTCTTGCTTCCAATAGTTGTTGGCTCGAAGTATGATCCATATTTCAGACAACTGCAAAGAGAAAAATCAAAAGAGCGTAAGAAGAAAATCGCAATTGACCTCGGTGAAGATTGGCTTGATGCGGATGGCGGATATTTCATAATTAACGGAAGCGAGAGATGTGTATGTCCTCGTGAAGAGTCAGCTAGAGGAAGAATAATTGTTGAAGAATTAACTGGTACATCATCTGAGGCAAGAAAATATGCATACTCCGCATGGATGATAACTCGAGGAATATATCATAATAAAGCATCAGTATACATAACCAGAGAAGATCTTCAAATACATGTTACCTTCACCCAAACAAAGAAGAAAGAGCCTATTCCTCTATTCTTACTCGTTAGAGCTCTTGGATTTACTCCTCAGCAATTCATTAGATTAGTTGCTCCAGAGGAATTCGCCAGAGGCGGCGGAAGAATGATGGAAATTCTTGCATTAAACGTTGAAAGTGTACCTCTTGAATACCTTAGGTCACAAGAGGATGCATTATACGCGTTAGCAGATTATATGGAGAGAATGCGTGTTAGAAAAGAGGAAAGAGAAAGAAGGATTGAAGAGGTAAAGAGAAGAATAAACTTCTTCTTCCTTTCTCACTTAGGACGCGATGAATCAAGCTGGCCACTCAAGGGATACTATCTTGCACGAATGGTTAGAAAATTGTTACTAGTATACTTTGGAGAATTGCCTCCTGATGATAGGGATCATTACAAAAACAAAAGACTAAAAATGGTAGGAGACTTCCTGAGAGAACTCTTCTCTTACGCATTTAGACAAATGGTTCAAGCATCGAGGAAAAAACTAGCTCAAATAGTTTCTGCAAAATCACGTGTAACGTCAGAAACTAGTGTTCTACGACTAGAAAAGCTACAAGAGTTTATGATGAAATCAATAGCTACAGGAATGTGGCCAACAGGAGTAACAGGAGTAACAGAAGTTCTTGAGAGACTTAATCATTTGGCAACATATAGTCACCTAAGAAGAGTAAAGAACGTAGTTACATTAGCAACACGAAAATCAAAGCGCGGCAAAGTAGAAGCTAGAGACGTTCATCCAACACAATGGGGTAGAATTTGTCCCGTTGAAACCCCAGAGGGAGAGTTATGTGGTCTCACAAAACAGCTTGCTCTAATGGCTTACGTAACAACAAACCTACCACAGGAAGAAATCGAGCGCCTTAAGCAGAAATTAAGACAACTTGGTGTAAAAGAAGAAAAAGTAACATGTGATTGGTCGCCCTGGCCACGAACACCAGTTTTCATCGATGGAGGATTCTTTGGTACTACTGATAACCCGCACCTTTTAGTAAGAAAGATAAGGGAACTAAGAAGAAGTGGAGAAATTCACTTTCAAATTTCAGTAAAGTACTATGACAAATTGAATGAAATTCACATCACTACCGAGGGTGGCAGAATCCTTAGACCATTAATAATTGTGGAAAGTGGCAAGCCCAAGCTAACAAAAGAACACATCGAGAAACTAAGGAAGGGTATATGGCGATTTAGTAATCTCCTTGAGAATGGCATAATCGAATTCCTCGATGCTGAGGAAGAAGAGGATGCTTACATTGCTGTTAAGGAGGAAGATTTAACCCCAGAACACACTCATTTAGAAATCGCCCCAGCAGCAATACTTGGTATAAGCGCAAGCTTAATACCATTTGTCGAACATAATCAAGCTCCCAAGATCGTGCACGAATGTTCAATGACACGACAAGCTATGACCATACCCAGACCCAACTACAGACTACGACCAGAAACATCAACATTCTTGTTAACATACCCACAGAAACCACTAGTTAAAACCGCAGTTGCTGATATTGTTGGTGTTAATGAAAGAGGATATGGCCAAAACGCTATTGTAGCTATTCTAGCATATGAGGGTTACGGTATAGAAGATGCCGTCATCATTAATAAAGCATCAATAGAAAGAGGTTTCATGCGCGGTTATTTAATGAGATTATATGATGTAGAAGAACGCAAACGCATTGAAGGAAAAACAACAATTGCAGAGAAAATACAAGTGCCACCAGCAGAAGTAATAAGAAGAAAACTTGAGTTCGTCGTTAGCAAACTAGATGACGAAGGAATTACTTGGCCAGGCGTTTACGTTAAAGAAGACGAAGTAATAGTCGGAAAGATTGCTCCAATTCCTCAAGTAACGGGAGTCATGCTCCACAGGGACGTAAGTGAAAAAGTTAGAAAAGGAGAAGCAGGAAGAATAGACCAAGTAATTCTCACACAACCAGAAAGCGAAAACGCATTAGTCAGAGTCAAATTAAGACAACCAAGATTCGTAGAAATTGGAGACAAATTTGCATCCAGACACGGTCAGAAAGGAGTAATTGGTTTAGTAGTTCCACAAGAAGACATGCCATTCGATGAATATGGAATAGTACCTGATATAATACTAAACCCACATTCCATCCCATCACGAATGACGGTAGGACAACTACTCGAAAGCCTAGCAGGAAATATCGCCGCAAAACTTGGCAAACAATTTGACGCAACTCCATTTGAAGCACCAAACGGAAACTGGACAGAATATCTCGTAAATCTTGCCAAAAAACTTGGGCTAAACTATTATGGAATAAGAACACTCTATAATCCTCGTACTGGAAAGATCATGAAAGCCCATATTTTAATGGGCCCCGTATATTACCAGAGGCTTAAACATCTCGCATCTGATAAAATTCACGCCAGGGCGCGTGGTAAAGTAACACAACTCACTTTGCAACCCACCGAAGGTAAGGCACGAGGCGGAGGACTTCGACTTGGCGAAATGGAAAGAGACGCGCTAATCGGTCACGGGGTAACGCAATTCCTAAGAGAGCGTTGGATTGATTGTTCGGATGGAGTAGCTGTATACTGCTGTGAATGTGGTCTAATAGCACATTACTCGCAAACTCTTCGACGATGGGTATGTCCTATACATGGTGCTAAGACAGAAATCAGACAATTAAAGTTGCCATATGCATTTGTTCTACTAATAAACGAGCTAATGTCACTTGGAATTAAGGTACAATTAGTTACAAAGCCTGCTGTTGAATAAGAGAATTCGAAATTATTTTGGTCCTTATCTTTTGCTCTTTGTGAGCATACATATTAAAAGTTAACAGTGATTTAGGATATTTGCTAGTCAGATGCTTCTGAAATACTTTTTTAGAGTGTTATTCTTCAAAGATTTGAGGCAAGGGGATTTGAGATGATACCAGAAGAAATTAAGAATGAGATTCTTGAAAAGTTAAAAATAATTGAACCATTAACGCCAAATCAGAAGAAGGTTGTTGATGTCTTGAACGATGAGAGAAAGGATCTCGTAGGCATATTTGGCCCGACGGGATCTGGTAAAACGTTTTTGATTCTCGTTTACGCGATTCAATCGGTGCTTAAGGACAAATACAAGAAGCTAGTAATTATCAGGGCTTTAGTTAATACTCTTACACGTGAGAGAGTTCCTACTCTTGAGAAAGAACCAATAAAGAAATATATTTATGATGTTCTCAGTCGATACTTGGAAGCTAAACATATTGATAAGCTATTTGAGGCTGGTCTTATCGAAGTATACGATCCATTCTTCCTGCGTGGTTATTCGTTTGATAAGTCGATTGTTTTTGTTGATGATGCTCATGCTCTTACACCATCCGAGATGTTTGAAATTCTGATGCATATGGGTATCGATTCCAGATTCTTGTTTGCTGCAGACCCCGTTCTTCAGGAAACTATTAGAGAAGATGGTGCACGTGCATTAAGGCAGACATTTGAGAAAATGGAGGAAGCAGCATTTGTAGATCTTGGAATAGCAGATATAATTCGTCCTGGGGCACGTCGTGCTGTTTGGCTCTTACTAAAGAACAAAATGAAACTTAAGCCGCTTACTGAAGAAGAAAAGAAATGTCTAGAGGTAATAATGAAACATGCACCTGATGCGAGGGTAGTAACAGTTCTTGATTTAAGAAAGCTCAAAGAGGAACATGAGATAAAAGGGGAAACTCCAGACTTTTTAATTGTTGCTGAAGCTGGAACTGTTGGTCGCATTTTAGGTAGAGGTGGGAGACGTATTCAAGCAATTGAAAAAGAGTTAGGAGCAAGAGTAAGGGTTATTGATTTTTCACCAAGCGAGAAAATACTTCATGATCTATTTCTAGCGATTCATCCCGTACCAGGTAAGCTGAGAAGAGCGATCCAAGAAATTGATATTAGAGGATTCAAACTCGTCGTTGTTGTTGCTGAAAAAGTTGCAGGGGTCTTATTTGGAAAAGGTGGATCATACGTTCGACTAGTGGAAGATGCTTTCATGCAACTATTTGGACTGCCTTTGGTTGTAGAAACGAGAAGTTAAAAACTTAAATAATTTCAAGTGCTTTAAGCCAAGAACTAAATACGTCTCTCTCTAAATTCTTCATCCATGTATTCATCTCGCTATATTTTGGAAATTTACTGTAGTATTCCTCTAATTTAATGACTGAGTTCATGACATCTTCAAT
>JAHKLH010000066.1 GCA_029856635.1 Candidatus Njordarchaeota archaeon | reverse complement strand
AAATTGGAGAGGTTTTATTTAACCACTCGTTTACATTTGTAATGTTGTCATTATCATTATCACTTGATGCATCAGATGCATTCAAAGGATCAAGTCCATACATAGCTTCCCATCCATCTGGCATAAGATCATCATCGGTGTCTGCATCAGTTACGTTAGTATGAAGCAAGAATATTTCTGTATAATCATTAGCATAGTCATCATCAAGGTCAGAGTCATAGAGTAGACAAGAGTAAGCACTTTCTTCTTTATCTAACAAACCATCTCCATCGAAATCAGAGACGGATGTTGTTCGCAGATTCTTACAATCATGAGATTCCAAGGGCCAAGCTCCCTTCGCATTAGATATGTCAATTACCTGCGCTCCTTGAGGGCCAATAACCAAGATCTCTGACGAACCATCATAGTCCATATCACCTACCAGCAATAAGGTTTGGTTAATTAATCCATTAACTCTTGTAATCGTGTTTACATTAACGATATATATTGTTCCATTACGAAGCCCAAATGCTAAATCGAATATCCCGTCGTTACCATAATCTAGTGCTACTAAATTAGTCGAAATATTGTCAATATATAAACCAGGAATGGAGACGTTCTTTATTGTAGTACCATTTTGAGAAAAGAAAACATAACAAGTGTTATTAACTTCAGCAATTACTGCAACAGAATCAATAGCAGTACTCAAAAAGTTACTTGAGATAATAGTCTTGAGAAACCTACTTACATTAGATATATTAACCATCCTAACCGAGTTTGGCGCAATTAAATTTCCACTTACATCAAAGGTTACTATTGATAATATTTGATCGTGATAGTAAAGCGTAGCTAAATCATAGGAGATACTATTTGATGTGAAATTACCGATAACAATTTCTGAATGGAACTTAAAGCCCCATGGTGTGCCTATTCTTATGAGTTCATTTTTTCTGTAAGTAATGAGCATATTTGAGTTATTTTCGGAAAAAACTAAATGGTATGTTCTATTTACATCAAAATCATAGTCCCAAATAATAAAACCATGAGTTGGAAATTCTACTATATCCTCGATCCATTCAACACCTTTCCAAGAAACAATACCAATGAATGGTTTTTGACTCGAATTAATTGAAAAGATTATATCAATTATCCCATCATAATCGAAGTCAAATGCACACATTTGAAGTACGGTTTTTCTTCCAATAAATCCACTGTAAACAACAGAGCCATCATCGTTAAGTACAACAATAGAACCATTCTTAAGTGCGATTGCAATTTCTTGTTTTCCATCTCCATCAAAATCAGCAGTAATCGGAGGTGCATTTTGAGGTTTAGCCGAAATGTTAAATAAAATTTCGAAATGTGTTTGATTGATTGCCTTTAAAAGAATCAATGAATCTTGCATAGAAATGAATATCTCCCACACATTATCGTTATTAATATCAACGAGTGCGGCAGAAAGTGCATTTTTCGTTAAATTCTTTAATGCATTCCATTGGAAAACGCGGGATATAACAAAGTTTTCTTCAAGAGAATTACCTGTGATACTCATAGGCCTGTGTTTGGGAGCTAATACGAAAGTTGGTGAAAGCAGAATGACTAGAACAATTACCAATAATACTGTTTGTTTCATCTTTGCATCCCTTTGCTCTCAATTTAATTAGTTATGTAAATCTTGCAATGAAACAAATAAAAAAGATTTTTCATTTAATTTTCTCGGAATAGTAGACTAAGCGGGGGTGCCCGAGCGGTCAAAGGGGCTGGACATCAAAATGAGCCAAACTTAGGATCCAGTGGTGTAGGCCTGCGCGGGTTCAAATCCCGCCCCCCGCACTAAATAAACGCCGGGGTAGCGCAGTCTGGTAGCGCGTGGGCCTCGTATCCCTCGCGAGTAAGCCCAAGGTCGCGGGTTCAAATCCCGCCCCCGGCTTTATTTTCTCCGAAGAGTTTTATAATCTTTCTTCTTACTTCACTTGATGAGGAGAGAGCACTATTAAATTTTGGAAATCTCAAGACCTCTACGAGTAGTCCGTGTTTTTTACACCATTCCTTTAATTTTCTTTCATCAATTTGTTGATCGTAACCGAGGATTATAATATTTGGTTTTAATGTAAGTAGTATTTCAAACAAGGATTTATTGTCTAATTCATAACCCAAAACAGCTTTATCTACGTATTTTATGGCCGAAACTATTTCTAATCTCTCCTTCTCATTGAAGATGGGTTCTCTCTTTTTGAGTTTTCGTATTGTAGAATCTCTTGCAATAATAACGATTAGTTCGCTGTTTGGAAATTTTTCTTTTATAGCACGCAAGAATCTTATGTGTCCACAGTGTATTATATCGAAAGCACCTGCAACTACTATTCGTATCTTGTGCATCTTAATCTCACTCCCAATAATAATCTGAGAGAAAGTAAAACATGTTTAGAATTCTTTGGATAATATAATTGAGAATAATATAATGAGAAGATATATTTGTGATTTTCATGGAAAAACCAATTAGATGTCCAAGTTGTAGAAATTTAGTACCTAGCGGCTACTTTATGTGTCCATATTGTGGAACAGATCTTAGACTAATAATTAGACTTCGTATGAGACTACGTTTAAAGATGAAAGATATTATAAAACGTATGCGCGACGTGGTTATGAAACCAAAAAGTACTATGCAAGAAATTGTTGCAGTTCCAGATTATTTAGGACCAAGTCTTATAACTTTAGTCTTAGCGCTATTTCTTTCAATGAGATATGTAATTATCTCCAGCAGTCTTGGCCTAATTATTGGTCTTTACCCATTCCTAGTGATTCTCTTCTTAAATGTGTTAATAGCTATGTCAATTTGGTTCATTATCTCAGCAATAATTAATTGGATTTTTAGATTGTTTGGCGGAACACAAACATTTGATCAAACTGCAGCGGCAATAGGTTACTCCTTGGTGCCAATAGTTTTTGGTGTTTTCTTAGGTACTCTTACTCTAATAGGCAATCCAATGAGCGGAGGTATAGCAATTGCGATACTTATTCCATTTGTTATATGGAGCGTAATATTATGTTCGATAGCACTCTACTACGCGTCTAATCTTCCACTAATCACTTGTGTTCTAGCAAGCATATTAGCTTTTTTAATCTTGGCATTTTTCTTTTTTGTTATGTCGTGAACTAATCTTTATTTGGGAATTTTGGGTGTTTTACTTGCTTCAACTAAGGCGTGTACCTTGGACTGAAAAGTATAGACCAAGAAGTCTATCAGAGGTTTATCTACCTAGTTATATTAGAAACAAGATCCTTTCGTGGTGGCGTGCATGGAAAATATGGTGGGTCATGTTTATTGAAACGAGGAAAGCATACAACAAATGGTTAGAATTCTTCAAAGAATCAGAAGGCAGGACATTCTGGAATAGATATAAAACTCGTTGGAAGAACTTCTTTTTGAGAGAATTCGAAACAAGATTTGGACTTGCTGCAAGGGGAATTCCCAAATCACATTATGAGCTATTTGAGAGTAAGGGTCGTTACGTAGGTATTGAATTTAAAGCGGGTGCAAAACAGAAGATTATTCAAGAATTAAAAGAAATGTGGAGGCTTTTTCTTCAAAACGTAAAATCAAAAGTGAAACCACCAGAGATTCCTTATAATATACCACCATTTTATCCCGCTTTATTTGTTGGTCCTCCTGGAACGGGGAAAACAACAACAGCTATGTGTATTGCTAATGATGAGGGTATTGAATATGTTGAATTTAATGCATCAGATACTCGTACATGGCGATATGTTCGGGAAATTATTCAAGCGGCATCTAAATCTGGTGGTTTTATAGTTACCGAGGATAAACCACCACGTATTATACTTATCGATGAAGTAGATGGTATGAGTGGCACGTTTGATAGGGGGGGTTTCTCAGCATTGATTGGTATGATTGACGAAGCGAGGGTTCCTATAATTTTTGCAGCAAATGACATGTCGGATTCTCGTGTGCGTTTTCTTATGACTAAGTGTATAACGGTTTTCTTTGATAGACCTAAGCCAGAAGATGTGAGAAATTTCATTAAGCATTTTGCTACACGGGCTAATATTCAAGTTCCCCAAGATGTCATAGAAAGATTAATTTGGGCTCCAGATTATCGTAGTATCGTTGAAGCACTAGAAGCTTGGTATTACACGGGAGTACTTCCATCTCTTGAACGTGCACAAATGATAGGTATTCATGATGCTGTACGTTTTGCATTTTCATTCAAAAGTCATAAGCCTGATGGAAGTATTGATCTTGATAAAACAATAATTCGCGCTAAGATGTATCTTTCGGGAACAGATATGGATCCTTGGGAAATACTTTTATGGATCTGGGAAAATGCAACAAAATTCGTAGATTTAAGTAATATTGGCAAGTTTTACATGGAGTTAGCTCACGCGGATTATCAATATAAGAAAGGAATGCTGAGTCAAAATTGGAGAGTTGCCTATAAGATTCTTGATATAATCGCATACGCTATGGCAAAATACGGAAGGGAGGAGAAGAATATATGGAAACTGAGAAGAATTAAAATCGGGAAACCAACTATTCGTGAGGAATTATCAAAATTATACAAGCTTCTCTATGGAGAAGAAACCGAAACACATGCTGTGACAGAAACTGAAGAAGAAAAAGAGGAGGAAACAGAAGCTAAGGAGGAGCGAGAGGAGGTTGCAATAGAAGAGGTGAAACCTCCAAGTGGTATCGCAGCTTTTCTTTGGACTTATGCACGTGCTACGCATATTTCGCGCAAGGCGGCGCTTTGTGAACTTCGTTTCCTAAAACTTTTCGCTAAGAATAATCCAGAGGCATTTGGAAGATTTGCTGCTCAAATTCATGCATCGCGTGACTCAGTGTCTGCATTTCTTAGTCATTTCAAAATTAAATCATCACTAATATCTCGTGCACTTAAAGCTTATGATGAAGAGACTGCAAAATTGGCTGCGAAATCACTAGCAGCAATACCAATTTTGATTACTCCCGTAGAAGTAGCGAAAGAAGAGAAGAAGGAAGTTAAAAAGGAAGCAAAAGAAAGAGTATCAAAAGAAGAAAAGAAACAGCAGTCCCTGATGGAATTTCTAACTTAAAAAATCAAAAATTGAAAGAAGAAAATATTTTATTTGCTACCAAATTTTCGTGTTTTCCTTATTTCTTTTGAGCCCCAAAGTTTTCTTCTCTTTTCAAAGGTAAAGCCTAATTTTTCCTCAAGAATGTGTCTTGCAAGCATCTTTATTTTCCTAAGCTCTTCTCTTTTCTCAACAGTTAATTTATCGAGTATGTCCAAGGTTCTGGGTAACTCATGTTTATTAACAATCTCTGTAGGAATTTTATCTACAGTTTTATCGAGCATTTCAAGGGTTCTTAATTTTAGCCTAAGGTTCTTTTCTTTTCTTAATATTTCCTTCGAAATTATATCCAGATAGTTATCAGCGAATCTAGCATTCTTATCAATAATTTTTTCAATTAGTTCGATTGCAGCAATTTTAACAGGGATTGCTTCGTCTCTTAGACGTTTCCTGAGGATTGTCCTTAATTCGTTCTCATCTATTTTGCCAAGTTCATACATTTTTGATAAGGTTCGTAAACATGCAACTCGAACAGCAAAATCTCTATGTTTGATATTTTTGAAAATTGCATCTTTCAGGGCGTGCAACATTTTCTCATCTAATTTGTCTATATTATCCGCAAATATCTCAAGAATTTTCTCCTTTATTGGTCCAACTGCATCAGAATTTAGCGTATTTAAGAATTCCTCCACGTGTTTTACAAAGAAATCAGCATCATACTTTGCAATTTTCTTCGCTAACTCTAATGCGGCTATTCTTACATCATTGTTTTCATCTTTAATAGCACGTGTGTAAGCATCATAGATGAACTCTTCAAGCATATCCTCTGTAAGAAGTTCACTAAGGCCTCTTAGAGCGATAGCACGCACATTAGGAGAAGGATCTTTGACCTTTTCTTTAATAACTGGTAGTACGCGTGAAGTTAAATTCTTCTTCACTTTTGAGAATTCGATACAAGAGTGTAAGCTTGCTGCACGGACGGCCCAATCCTCGTCATTCACGAGCTCAATAAATTGATCAAAGTACTTATCAATTAAAGATACATTTCGGAGTGCTTCCTTTCTAAGCTTTTGAATTGCTTTTCGCCTTCGAGAAGCCTTAGGTGATCTTAGCCACATTTCAAGCATATCCAGCCGCATTAGATTCACCTTGATTAACAAACAATATGTTCAGATAAATAAAATGCTTTTGATTTTATGCCTTTGCTCTCCTTTTAAGTAATGTAAGTAGTTCTTGTATTCTTTGCCTGCTTATTTTTCTAAAGAGGATGAATGGCTTTCCCTGCTCAACAAATTGTTCAAGAATTACTTTAATGTACGAAGAGTCGAAAACTTTGTCTATGTCTGACAAATGCGGTTTTTGTTCTAATTGTAAGATTTCCGATAATCTTCTAGCACTACGTGGAAGTATTGGATCAATAAGCATATTAAGTGCTAATATAAACGCAAAACACGTAAAAAGTACATCGTGAGCAGTCTTTGTTGATAAGTTTCGCCATGGTTCCGTTTTACCAAGAAGCTCATTACCGAAACCTGCGAGGGTAATAATTTTCTCAGCGGCCTTATCAAACTGATTCGTGTGATATAATTGCAAAGTATCATTTATGATGGCTTGTGCTTTGCTTATAGCATTAGCAATAAGTGTGCCATTTCTTATGTTTCCTCGCTTGATTAAAGAAAGAATTCTATGAATGAAATTTCCAATAGTTGCAATTAGTACATTATTGACTTTTTCTTCTAAAGTTCTAAATGAAAAATCTCCATCAGAGAGAGATTCTGAGGTCGTCGTCGTCCAGTACCATCTAAGGTATTCTGGATCGAAAAAGGAGAAGAACTCGTCGAGAAGAATATACCATCTTCTGCTCTTGCTCATTTTTTTACCTTCAAGTGTAGCGAATCCTCGAACTCTAATTTCATTTGGAAGAGCGAATTCTGCGGCTATAAGCATACCAGGCCAAAAAATTAGATGATGATAAATGATATCTTTTCCGATGAAATGAACTATGTATCCTTCTCCTTCAATCCATATTTTCCTCCAGTCTTTTCCCAAGGATTCAAACAATTCTTTGGTGAATGTGATATATCCAATAGGTGCATCAAACCAAACATAAAATACAAGATTTTTTTCTCCAGGAATTGGAACACCCCAATTAATACTTCGGGAAATGTCCCAATCTCTGAGTCCCTCCTTAATCCAATTTAGTGCATATTTTTTAGCACCCTCTGTTACCTTAGCAGATTCTAACCATTTCTTAACAGGATTTAAGAGTTCAGATAGTCTAAAGAAAACATGGTTAAGTTCTTTTATCTCCAAGTCTGTATTTCCACAAATTCCACATCGCGGATTCCTTAATTGAAGTGGAGTATATGTTCTTCCGCAAACTTCGCAATAATCTCCATACTGATTCTCTGCACCACAATAAGGACAGGTACCTCGAACTAAACGGTCTGGAAGCACCATTTTACAATTCGGGCAATAAAGACTCTGTACCTTTTCTTTGTAAGTATATCCGTTCTTTCTAATTCTCTCATAAAACTCCTGAGTCATTTTGTAATGATTTGGATTAAATGTCTTGCTATAAATATCAAAATGAATTAATGAGTCCTCTAATTGTTGTTTGATTATATTATGATAGTATTCAACGATCTCCTCGGGCTTCTTTTGTTCTTGTATTGCACGTACTAGAATTGGAGTGCCATGACAGTCACTACCACATACGTAGAATGCAGTATAACCTTTACTTTTGAGAAATCGGGCATAGATATCTGCAGGAAGGTAAGTTGACCTTAAATGACCTACGTGCAGTTTTGCATTACAATAGGGCAATGCGGCCGTTACAATAAACATTTTTTCTTTAATTAGACTTCTTCTATTTTCGAAGAGCACCACCATTTTTTCTGACTTTTGAGAAAAAGACCTTATCTTTTTAAATTTTAAAGAGAACAAATAGTATCTTCACATGTGCTGAGGAATTCTAAATACAATGATGGTAGTATAGTTGCTCTAACTTAATACATTTCTCTTAGTAGTTGTATTTTTTATTTTTTACTGAATAGAATTGTGATATAAATGCATACGGAACATGTAACTCGAATTCCACTTACTGAGTTGGAGGCCAAAAAACTCTTGGAAAGGTACGGAATACCTTTCCCAAAGAGAGGTATAGCAAAATCACGTGAGGATGCAGTAAAGATTGCAAAGGAAGTTGGCTTTCTATGTGTTTTTAAGATATTATCTCCCGATATTATTCACAAAACAGATGTTGGCGGTGTTATTT
>JAHKLH010000065.1 GCA_029856635.1 Candidatus Njordarchaeota archaeon | reverse complement strand
CCAGTGAACAGTATCACGAACAACAAGCCTCTTTGGATCAAGCATCCTCACCATCCTCCCCAAATTTAAACCAAGCTCCTTGATAATAAGGCTAGTCCTCGCATAATAAGGACTGTATTGAATTGTCAAGCACGGTTTCGTTGCAAGAACAGTATTGTTCTCTAGGAAAATCCAGAGATCGATTATCAAGCAGGTTTCGAAGTCCTTAATAGACTCATTACCAAGTATCTCAAACCACTTGTCAACAACACTCTTGAACTTTCCTTTCGTCGAATCTAGGAACAACTCGCTCTTGTTTAGGAATCCTAGGAATAGTCTTTCTTCACCATCTGGCGTTATTGCTATTACCTGCGCCTCAACCCTAGTCCAATTCAGTGGTATTGGTGATGAGAATCTTATTAGGAGTCCTTTCCTCTTGTTCTCAAGATTATAAGTGCTCGTGTAATAATATGATACTGATGATACTATTAAAACTAATATAACAACAACGGCAATCTTTTTTTTTCATAGGTAAAGCACCATTTTACGGGTGCTATACCCAATATATTTAATATTTTAAATGTAATTCCTAAAGAGTTCGATAAAAGTAAATTTGCAATATGTTTAGAGCAATTCTTTTGCACGCTTTATTTGTGAATTTTTGTCTTGTTTTACTATTGATCTGGCGAAAAATAACGTAAATTCTTGTAGCAATTTTGGAAATTCCTAAAAGTATGTCCAATTTAGTAATTAAATAGATGATAAAAATTAGGAGAACTCATAAAACGTAAAAGAGTAGTCAAGAGCTTAAAACAAGGTAATTTATCTAGACTTTTTACGTTTCTTATAAAGAATAATTGCACTCACGATAATTATGGCAATTAGTATGGCTAATAATGGATAAATGTAATTTATTTTTTGTGTTTTCACAATTACTTTAATCGCGATTTCATTTACATTTCCAGCAGTATCGTACGCACGTAAATAGATAGTATACTCTCCATCTGGAACATTTTCAAAAACGTATGATGTTTGATTTCCTACGTTAATCCATTCTTCATTATTTAGCCTAATTTCAAAGTGATCTATTCCAAAGTTATCGCTTGCAGTCCAATTTACAATAATCATGTTTTGAGATATTTGCGTGTTATTTTTGGGATTAATTAATTCAATTGTTGGGGGTGTTGTATCAACGAAAAAGATGATTGAGTCTCTTTCTAGAGGTTTCCCGTCAGCATATGCGACTATCGTTAAATTGTATGTACCATCAGAATCAACAGTAATTGAGCACTGATGAACATCACCGCTTACTTCTTTGATTAATGTCCCATTGAGATATAATTCAAAACGAGACGCATTTAATCCACAAAGCCATCTTACATTAATTATACTTGAATTAACGAATGCTTCATGAAGCGGTTCTATTATTTTAAATGCTGGTAATAATGTTTTAACAGTTAAGTTGGCTCTGTTTCTAATCAAGACATAAATTTCATTTGTGATGGGTATTTCTCCCGACCAGCAATCTTTTTCCTTATTATAAACTAAAGCCTTAGAATAGAAATCATTATTTATCTTGTAAGTTAATTCAACATAAGCAATTCCAGATTCGGGATCTCTCGCATACACATTAACGAGAAGATTATTATTTTTGATCCTTACATTCGCATTTTCAATCAAAGGCGGTGTTGTATCTGATAATATTCTTGCTTTTGCATAATATGAAACAAGAAGAAAGGCTTTTGCTACCTTCTGACAGACTTCTTCAATATAACCAGGCATTGGATTAAATAACCATTTTACTCCTCTATATGCATAGACATCATATCCATTTATTTTACCAACATAAACATCTTGCTGCAAACCACTTTCATTCCTAAATATTTCTATCGTGAAGCTCAGAATTCCAAATAATCCATATGCATCATCATCCCATGCACCAGGAGCTTCATATAGTCCACAAGATTGAATTGCCGGAAATTCTGTTGCAATTTGTGTTAGTAATGCGAGCCTATGAATGATTTCTGCATCAATAGGAGTTTTGTATCCAGTAGCCCATGGGAATAAAACGAGCTCTTCCCCAGAGTGCAATGATATTGCAAATATGGGTCTAGTTTGGTTCATCAAGTAATTTATTGCTTGTGTTTCTGGCTCAGATAGAGGTGCATATCCTGAATAAATTTCTGACGCTGGATTTCCAAGACCGCCCGCGTGCGACCAACTATACATGTGATTTCTATTTAAATCAACACCACCGTATGGATCTTCACCAAATCTATCATCTCCATCCTTATCATATCCCTCAAATCCCAACCATACGAAAAAATCATCGACGTAGGTATACCACATGGCTATTAAACCATCTCCATTTAAATCTACTGGAGTATCTTCGTCTACCTTACCGTCAAAGTCTTCATCAATCGGATGCAAGTTTTTTCTTTGCCAATCGAAGTACATCGCGTAATCATGACCACCAACATTTACTACGGGAACAATTATTACATCGAAGGTATCTAGAATTTTTGCAATTACTGGATGAGTATGATATTTAATGAATATATACGCCAAATATAGTGCGGCTTCTGCGGTTATAAGTTCTCTTGCATGATATGCTCCTATGAGCATTATAGATGATTTTGGCTTATTATCACCGTTAGTAATTTTAATTACGGTAATATTTCTAAAAGTACCATTATACCAATAACTTTTACCTATAATAAACATTTCTGCATTTTTATATTCATTAACTACTTGCAATAAAATTTGAATAATTTCATCGTATGTATGATATTTTTCAACATCATATTTCACTGAAACATTTGACAAGAACTGAGTAATGTTATTTAATACATTACCAACAGGAAACTCAACTTTTATGAAACTATAGCAGAATGCCTTTACCTCATACCAATATTCTTGAAAAACAATGACTTCTGGAAGTCTATCTCCATTAAGATCGCATGCAGACATATATTGATAGAAAACAATGAAATTTTTGCGATATTCGAAGATCTTGGTTCCGTTTCCAAAAATTGCCTTAAGCTTTCCATCTGCAACATATATTATTTCCACTTTTTCATCTCCATTAAAGTCTACCGTAATTGGAATAGTATTAACGTGTGTGTCAAGAATCATAATATTTTCATCAGTTATATCATATACTACAGCCAAATTACTTTCAGATAATGCTATTATTTCTTTTTCTGGATCATTATCAACATTAGCTATTGAAAAACCATTTGCTGAAAAATTTAAGTTAATTATTCCTCCATCATCTAGCACCTTAACGCTACCATAACACATCACAAGTTCATCTTTTGTATCTCCATCAAGGTCGCCAGCAGCCGGAAGGCACGCTGACCCAATGTTTCTTTCTAAGAAAATGCTAGAATTCTTAATTCCAAATGTTTGGCCTCGGGTTATAACGAATGTTTCGAGCTTACCATCACCGTCGAAATCAGCGGCAAGAGTCCATGCATCATTTACGCCGGAGAGATCAATATTTACTATTTTCAAAATCTCTGAAGCATTCTCAAGCATATAAAGCCCCGTTTTATTGCAGAAAAGAATTTCAGAGTTTCCATCATTATTGATATCAACAGATAACACAGAGGATACAAAGATTTCTCCAGAATAAATGCTAATAATCTTTAGATTACTTTTTTTATCCAATCCAAAATCAACAACATAAAAAGTTGTAGGAGTCACTAAGATGAGATACCACTTATTTCCAACTTTCGCTGATAACATGCTAATGAAAGCTCTAGAAATCTTAAAGGATCTTTCAACTCCGTGATAATTTACTAACGAAATCATTAAGCCAGAAAAATCAACGATGACAAATTCCATTAAACCGTCATTATCAAAATCTCCAGAAACCGGCATAATCAGTGATGCAGGATATCCAAGAATACCAATAGCACCTATTGGAATACTATCCGAGCTTATCGGGAGAAACCCACTGTGTTTATAATCTCCTTGAAGATTATACCATGCATTCTCGAAATTGCCACATTTGATTTTTTCTGACGAGTTCATCAAGTGAAAATGGACATGAACATTTGTGGAAATTAAATTATGTGGGATTATTCCCATGTTAATTAAGAAAATTAATAGGAGCAATACAGATAAGTTACGCTTCATATTCATCAACAATTATATCTAAAAAATAAGAATGCATAAATAATCAAGTTTTTGATAAAGAAATCAAAGAAAATCTGTTAATTAATTTCTTAAAATCTCATACTTTTCCAGTTTTAAGTATCTTAATTAACATTCTCTCATAATTCTTTTCAAGATTCAGCTGCTTGATATCTGAAATCGTTTTACTCACTGGATACTTAATTCTAATAGTATAAATCAGATTTGCGTCTGTATCTATTAACATACAAGACGCTCTTGGATCACCGTCGCGAGGTTGCCCAACGGAGCCAGGATTCAAAATAGTTATTCCGCTTATTTTTCGTTTAAACTGAAAATGAGTATGTCCTATTAGAACATAATCAGCCTCAACTAATTTCTTTGTACTTGGATCCATGAGACTATTATAAAATCTTTCATTTGGTTCATTTGGTAATAAGTATTCATAAAGCGGATCTCTAGGTGTTGCATGTACTGCGAGAAATTTTATTCCCGCAATTCCAAATGATCTTTTAATTGGAACAGACTTCAACCATTTCATTTGATCTTCAGTTAATTGTTTCTTTGTGATATTTTCTCTCGTATAAACACTCACTGAATGGAGCTTTTCTCCGCATCTGCAATCCGTATTGAATGCTACAGCATAATCATGGTTTCCTAAAATGATCACATCAGCACTCTCTTTAATTACATCAAGACAATATGCTGGGTGTGGGCCATAATCAATGATATCTCCAAGAAATACTAAAAAGTCATAACTAACTGCGTTTAGTATTTCATATAGTGCATATTTATTAGCATGTATGTCTGATATCACTAATATTTTCATGCGAACTATCACCACCTATTACAAAACTCTAAAATATCTCTTAGTTTCTTTTTAAAATATCTCTTGAATATCGCTCCTGACGACTCTTTTGCACTTTTGAGTTTTCCTAATTTCATCATTTGTTTAATCAACAAATTTAACGCGGGTTTATTGATTTCTTAAATTACATGTAAAAAAATCAAGCTACTTATCCTTCGAATTAAAATCAAACCAAAAAAGAAATTTCTCAGATGAAAACGTGCAAAAAGTAATCATGAGCAAAGCGTTTTCATATTTTGCTCAAATTATAAAAACTTTCTCAGAAAATTCATCTTAGGATAATTATATTCATACCTTTGTCTGAGATGCTAATAAGCTCTCCCTCCAGTTTCAAAGTTTTCCATTCGTTTTTTGATACTGTTAATATATAATCAACAACTGTTGATGATGCGAAAATCACGATTTCGTTAATATAATAGTATATACTGAAATAATCTCGGAGAACTCTTATCTGTTCTTCGGTTTTTCCTTTACTTTTCAAATATTCCTCATTAAGATATGAAATTGCGTATAAGATTGGCTTTGTTTTTGTGCTAAATAATTCGATCATAAATACGTTTAATGCGGATTTAACAATATTTTTAATCACAAGCTCTTTTAGTGCTTCCTTTAACGAACTCCATTTTCTCGCAATCCACATTGTAAATAGGTGACCATCACAGAGATTTTCCACAATTATTTCATTTAACTTTAACTCTTTCCCAAAGAATCCTCTTGACAAAGCTCCATTATGAGCAACAAATGTTGTTGTAGCGGAATCAGTAATATATGAAAAAGGATGCACAGATTCAATATTCTTCTTTTTGAAAGGACCAGCATATCTTGCATGTGCAATGATGGACACTTCTTGTTCTAAAACTTGATCCAGCAGCCTTTTAAGAACTTCTTTCTCCTCGAATATTGGTTTCAATGATTTATATATTATGTATCGTTGCGTATCATGATGTATTATGACAATTCCCCATCCATCTGGATGTTGCTCGTATTTTTTTCCTCTGTATTTACCAAAAATATGATCTCGCTCTGCTGCTTTTATTAATGCGTCAAAGAATTCCCAATGTTTTTCTCGGTATTTTCCCTGAAACATCAACATTCGGCACATTTAAAACACCCATGAAACAGCACTAGTTTGCCAAGAGGCGATACTGAAGGTATTACCCAAAATATGATTAAATGAGGAGTGCAAGGCACCCCTAATACTTAAACTTAAAGAAAGTATATGAAATTTTTAAAGACCAAAAAAGTCCTACTAGGTCGTTGGTATTCCAGTACGAGTATTAGGTTTGTGTGCTTAAGCTTGTGTCGTTGGTAATTGATGCTACACCACAGGCACCGAAGCATTGTCAAAATTCTCATTCCATGCAATAAAACATGGAGAGAAAATCCAAAAGATCAAGAATAATTCTAATGAAAATTAGCACCAGACTACTGGCGGTTCGTTTTCAGTTTCTATGATTTTCAAACATATTTTAATGAATCTAGTAATTAAATTAGGTTATATCTTATACAACAAAAATTAAAATTAGAAAATAATAGTCAAACTAGCAATTAAACAGAACAAAATTAAGGCTTACCAAGGAAGTTCAGGGTTTTAATGAGAGTATCATGTATTATGCTAATAATAGAGTACATCCATATGTTTAGCTAGATTATAAATTACTAAAATAAATTATAACAGTATTGTTTTCTAGGGTCACTGGTACTTTAGTGCAAATTTTGTTTTTACAAATAATACGTGCAGGTTTTTTCATTGATTTTCGACTGAACCAAGATTCCTTAAACATGAGCAACAGCGTCGCTGGAATGATTTGCACGACGAATTAAATAAATCAATATTCGCATTAGAGTACTAGCGATCGTTTTTATTCAGTATTAATTCTTGTCCCAGATAAGAACTCTTTAAAAACATTTGTGAATTTTTGATTAATGGGTTTCTGGTGAAATGATGTCAGATCTGATGCCAGGCAACGTGCTAATTCTATACGATCTTCTTACAAGATTCAGAATAATATACAATCTACTAATTAATCGGAAAATAAACGACGTAAGAAAACTATTGAGTATTCTCTTAGATAGTGGCATTCTTAAAAAGGAAAAATATGATTCATTTGTTTTCATGCTTATAGAAATCGTTAGATTAAAAGGCGTTAATTATAAAAATAAAGCCACAGAGTTTGAACGCAAAGTTTTAAATTGTATAATGAATGACAGTAGTAAATTTTCACTTGTATTCAAAACGTATCATCTTCTAATAAAACTTCGTAACAAAAATCTTATAAGTGAAGAAGAATACGAAGAGTGCTTAGTAAAATTAATCAAGCTTTCACAACCAGATGGTAGCGCAAGCCAAGAAATTATGGCCGTTTATCAGAAACTACGAGAAAAGATGAATAACAAGCAGAGAGCATCCTAAGAAAACTAATTTTTCTTCTTATTAAATATCCCTAATGCAATCTGCTTCATTTTAATAGCATCTTTCTCAAGTAAAGGTGTTTCACAGATTATAACTGCCTCGTATCCTAAATCAATTAACAATTCGGCTAAGATTTCAAACTTTGGTCCAGTACCAGAGCCTAATGGTAGATGTCTTTTTTCTCCTTTTAATCCAAATTCAATCTCAGAAAAATGTATATGAAGATGCTTAACATATTCTGTTCCCAGTTCATTCTCAATTCTTCCAATTACATTCAGATAATCATCATGCGTCTTTATTGTCCCTCCTGTTCTCGCATGAATATGGGCGAAATCTATAACTGGAACAGTCATTGGGACTTCCCTTACTATCTGTATTACTTCATCTACACTCCCTACTTGACTTACCTTTCCAGTAGTTTCTATACCAATCTTAACACTAATTTTTTTAGACTTCATTTTCTCTACGACTTCTTTAAGCCCATCAATCACAAGTTTTAATGCTTTATCCTTTTCTTTTTTCCCATAGTAGCCGGGATGAAGAACAACAGGAGATGCGCCCATAATATGAGCAAGTTCAGCAGCTTTTAGTAATCTTTCCTTGGATTTCTCTATCGTCTCGGCTTTATCAGAACTTAAATTTATTGCATATGGTGCATGCATGGACAAAATAAACTTATGTTGCTGCGAAACCTCTCTAATAATTTTGGCTCTTTCTACACTGATAGTAAATCCCCTAACTTGCTGTACTTCCATTGCGTCTAATCCCATTTTTGCAAGATATTCTATAGCTTCTGCAACAGTTCCTCTAAAACCAACTGGTTTCCCGGCAGGACCAAAATAAAGTTTAAATGGCATTTTAGACACATAAACCAATAATCACATATAAGAAAATGCCAAGATAATTATTCTTTAATTATACACCCCCGAATATTATCTAAGGAACATCATCT